>CANPWJ010000067.1 GCA_947584035.1 uncultured Acetatifactor sp.
CAGGGTGTTTGCCACAGAGTTTATCGAGGGCTTTCTGAGGCCGGAGGCCATGGCATACCCTTATACAGGAGTGTGATCGGATGATCCTTGTCTGGGAAAACGACGGAGCGCCTTATGACGCCGAAAAAATAGAGGGAATGGGGTTTGCGCTGAACACCCTGCGGGACTGCCGGAGCGTGAGGACTCCGTACCGGGCGGGGGACTCAGGCTGGACGGAGGAGAGAGGCGCAGCGGAGGACGCGGGCTGGGCGGAGGACTCAGGCTGGACGGAGGAGAGCGGCGCGGCGAAGGAGGCGGGCCAGGCGGTTGGCGCGGTCGGAGATGACGCGGACGGCGGTGGTGCGGACAGGCGGCTGGTGTATGATTTTGTGGGCTTTGTCACCAACGGGGACGACGACCTGCTGGCCGTCTTTCCCAAGCATTTTGCGGTAAAGGATGTGGAAGCGGACGCGGAGCTTGTGTTTCAGGTGATCAACAGGCACAGGCAGCGGTTTCCGGAGTATTATCTGGGGGAACGGTACGGGGAGAGCTTTCGCTCCAATTATCCCTTTGCCGCTTTCTTCGGGATTTATGATTACTATCAGCGGTTCGGCGTCTATGTGGAGGAGAGACGATTCTCCAGGGAGGGCGCGGACGGAAAGATCGACTGGAGGACCACGATCCGCAGGGCCTCCGTCTATCCGGCGGGCGGCAGGGCCGTCCTGTATCCCCTGTACCATCGGCAGACGTATGTGTTCTCCACCTTCCTCACAGAGTGCATGGTCTTTGCCATCGACTATACGCTGCGCAAATTTGGGACGTTTCTGGGGCTTGCGCCGACGGGCCTGGCATTTCCGGAGCATGACTATCTGGGGGAGCGGGAGGCGGTGGTGGAGACACTTGTCAGACTGCGGGAGCAGGTGTTTCGGGATGAGCTGCTTCTTTTGATCGATCACCTGACGGCCTTCTACTCGCAGGTGTGCGAGGGCGGAAATCTCTACTGGAAGTGCGATATCTTCGCCCATATCTGGGAGGATATGGTGACGGAATATCTCCGCAGGACCCTGGGCCTTCCCTTTGCCAAGAAGCGCTTCTATCCCAACGGGGCGGCACCGGAGCAGTACGTGGAGCCGGACGCCTACGCGGTGCGGGGAAACTGCCAGTATCTTTATGACGCCAAGTACTATACGGGGCCTCACGGGCTGGACTATAAGCAGCTGGCCTATCACTTCCTTTTGAGCGGAAGAAGGGAGCGCGAAACGGATGGGGAGCCGGCCTATGAAACCACCGTCTCCGCGCTGGTGCTTCCGGGGGAGACGGACGAGAGGCGGCTCCACTTTGAGACGGCTCCGCTCTTTTGCCGGGAAGGAGGCAGGATCCGGATCTGGGAGGAATATCTGGATATCCGGAAGGTGATGCGTTCCTACGCGGACGGCTGAACGGAGAAAAGACACAGGAGCCTGTGCGGTCATTGGCACAGGCTCCTGTAGATTTTTTGGGTCGCTTCCGCGCTGTACCCGGAAAGGTAGTAGATCGTGTCCCCGGTCTCCACCCGAAGGTAAGCGCCCAGCATCGGATTCAGACATTCCTTTACCCGTCCCTCCGCGCTGATCCGGAACGTCCCCTTCTCCAGGGCGGTCATGTTGGTGCCGGAGACCTTGGTCCTTCTGGGGAGCTCCGTGAGGAAGGTCACGGAGACGATCTCCTCCAGGGGGATGGCGTACTCCGTGCTGACATGGGAGGCCGTCAGGACATCCTCCCGGAGCGTCAGGTCGATGGGGGTGAACTCCTCCAGCATGAGCCAGATGCACATCACGGGAACCACCAGGATGCTCAGGATGCTGACGAGAGTCAGGCCCTTCCCGGCGGGCGTGGCCATATTGACGGTAGTGCCGATGCCGGCCCGCTTGGGCACCAGGGTGTGGCGGTCCCTGGGGTTGTAGTAGAGGATGCCGCCGATCCAGTGCGCCTCATCCTCCTCCGGCAGGTAATCCGTCTTGTCCCGGTAAAGGCTCCGCAGACGGTTTATCTTTCGGGCCATGCGCACCGTCAGAAAAAGCGCCAGGATGCAGAGGCCCACGCTTCCGCCCAGGAGCAGAAGGGTAGGGAGCCGGTCGGAGGGAGCCGGCGTAAAAAGATAGGCGGCCAGGAGGACGTTCAGTCCGGTCATGGCCCAGCAGTTGGCCAGCCAGAAGTCCCTCACGAGCTTCTTGTTGGCCCGGGTAAAGTTGACGTTGACATCGCTGTCCCGGCTGATGATCTGGGTTTTCATGCGGTCCATCCAGAGAGCGCAGCCCACCAGCAGAAACACGGAGAGGTCGAGGCCGGAGAGGAGGATGCCGTAGGACAAAAGCCGTTTGCCCTGAAAGCGCAGAAGGAGGGCGGCGGGCAGCAGCAGATTGCAGACGGTCAGGGGGAGCCAGTGGATGGGGCGCAGGGTGCGGATCCGTCCGGCCTCCTGCAGTTCGCACTGTAACGGAGGCTCCTGCCCCTCCAGAGAGGTGCGCAGACGCTTCCACTCCCGCACCTGGGAGAAGCCCTGGGCATAGGGGAGCATCATCAGGAAGATGGCCGCGAACATCCATGCCATCCACAGCGTGAGGCAGACGGAAAAGTAGGGAATGGGCAGCAGGGCAAACGGCAGTACCGCCAGAAGGATCAGAAGCCGCTTCATCCGGCGGCGGTAGTCAGCCCGGATCCTGGCGTACTCCTCCTTCGACAGCCACTCGGAGGAGCAGCGGATCCCGAAGAGCGTGCCCCGTTTGAAGTCGCCCTCCCCGATCTGGGAGAAATACAGGATGAAGAGGACGGGATAGAGGGTGATCAGCAGAAACAGGTTCACGAACAGGTTGGACAGCATAGGGCGCTCCTTTCCGCGGGCCGTTCCCCGTCCTCCGGGTAAAGCCCGCCACAGAGGGAGAGGAATTCCGAGCGGCTCATGCCGCCCAGCTTGGCCTCCGAGGCGATCTGCTGCAGGAGCTCCCGGCTCAGAGCGGACAGGCCCTGGATCCGGGAAAAATCCTCCTGTATCCTGGCGCCGTTTCGGCGGTCGGAGAGAATGTAGCCCTCCTGCTTCAGGAGCTGGTACGCCTTGCTCACCGTCATGGCGTTGATGCCGAGCTCCTCCGCCAGCGCCCGCACGGTGGGGAGCTGTTCTCCGGGACGGAGCCTTCCGTCCGAGATGCCCTGCACGATCTGATTGCGGAGCTGCTGAAAAATCGGGATTTCCGAGGAATCCCGCAGGGAGATGATCATGGCCTCCTCCTCCTTTGTATTATTTGTATTAACAATAATAATACAAATAATACAAAAAGTCAAGCGATCCGGGGAAAGTTTTCGGACGAAGCGCTCAGAAGGAATACAGAAGGCCGCTGCAGAGGAGGGCCATCTTCTCGTCGCTCTCCTTCATGCCGGAGAAGAGCCAGTCGTGTGCGATATTCTGGAGCGCGCCGTTCCAGGCGAGAAGGCGGTAGCGCTCCTCCGGGGAGGCCTCCGGGCAGGACTTTAAGAGCTGCTCGGAGGTCATCCGGAGAAATTCGTTCCCGGCGCCCGCCTCCATCAGCCGCAGCAGCGTGCCGGACTGGCTGCGCAGCACGGAGAAGAACTGGTGGTACCACTCGATCGATCCCTTTCCGAACACCGGGGGGCCGATGGCGATGGACAGCCCCCTGTGGAGGGTGGCGATCAGCTCGTTCAGGATATCCTCCTTGGCCTCGTAGTTGCGGTAGAAGCCGTTGCGGGAGACCCCGGCCGTCTGGGTCAGCTCCGTGATGGAGATGCTCTGGAAATCCTTCTCCTTCAGGAGCAGCAGCATGGCGCGGCAGATGGACTCCCGGGTGATCTGGTTCATCTTATCGTTGGACAGCCTGGGGGCCGTCTGTTTTTCTCGGCTGTGGTTTGGCATGAGCTCTTCCTCCCCGGATGAAAGGGGCCGCATCAGCGGCGGCGATGCGACGGTACAACTGTTACACCATTTATTATGCCATACTCCGGCGGAAGATGCAAGGGGAGGGGCGAAGAGCTTGATTTTAAAATGAAGTCTGCTTTGAAGGTAGAGAAAAAATTAGCACACAAGCAATATTATTGCCAGCGATTGTTCTGTGCAGACCATTGTTTAGGACATTCAGAATTTTCCACTACAGTAAAAAACGGCTCGGTCAAAAATGCTTTCATGGTTCTCAATACCGTATCGTAATCTTCCACTTTTATGTTGATCTTTCGGACAAATGCTTTCCACTTCTTCTGCATTTCCGTATCCCTTCCAAAGTTCAGGACTTGCTCAAACTGCTCTACTGTAAAGACGTGTCCCCGGTTTTCAAAGGTTTTCTTCAGTGCTTCCGTCAGCGTTGTCCCGTCAAAATCAAATTTCTGCGCCAGATAATAGATGTCATAGTAATCCTTCATCCGGCTGGAAAACTCCATCAGACTCAGGATGGCATCGAGCTTTTCGGCGACCGTCGTTTCCAGCGAATAAGTGTTCACCGCCGGTGCCTCGAAATCCGGAAGCTGCGTCGGAATTTTGCGCTTTTCCTGCCTCGGTACGATCACGTCACCCACGCCGAAGTCAATTCCAAACGGCGTTCTTGTGTTTTTGATATGGGCAACAATAGCCACACCGATCCCTGCATACTTTTTGGTGATAGCGATCGGAGAGATGTCCTTGATTTCAAAGGTAATAAAATCATTTCCAGTTTCTGTCGCTATGATTTCTTCCAGTACTACTTTGAGTTGTTCGGGCGTGCTGGGCATCTTTCTAAGCAGAAAATCGACATCGACGGTGACGCGGCTGTCGAAATTTGTGAGAGAATAGATAAACAGCCCGCCTTTCAGTACAAAATTATCCACATACCTGGATTTTTCCAAGCGACGCAGAAACTCTTCCTGGCAGAAAAGCTGCAAACATAGTTGATAGCTTCTGCCGCTTTCCTTCGCCTTGTTTTTCAGCCGTGTCAGCACGGATGCAGCAACATCAGCCACCCAGCAGCACCTCCATCACATTCATTACTTTTTTGTATAGCTTCATCTTTTTTGCATACACGGACAAATTGGCGAGTTTTTTTCGGTCATCTGCGACATAGGCATTCAACGCCTTGTTGAAGGTTTCATTGTCGAGCTTTGTCCGGTATTTGAAGCAGTCACAAATGGTGCGTTCCCGATCATATACAGGGAGCATCACACCGTTGAAGCTTTCAACGGTTTTCCCGATTGGAAAATACTCCTTTTGAATGTAATAGGCTCGGAGCGGAAATTCCTCGATTTTGCCGGCTGCCCGGGACGCCGTTCTTGGCACGGCGACAGACCAAGTGCGGGGCGCAAAATCGCTGTATCCGTAATGAAACAACGCGGATTCCACGCAAACAATTCCCTGCGGCAGCAGTTCACGGAGAAGCTGTTCCTCTGTGATCTGATCACTGTCTGGTAATTGGTACACTCCACGCCGAATCCGTTTGAGAAAACCTTCCCTGCACAGTGCCGCCACATCATATTTTTTTATGCCTGCCGCAGCAAAGTCGGCGGTTTTAGCAATTCCGCCGTTGTCTTTGAGCACATTTTGCGCAATTTCTTTTGGATTCAAACGAACACCAACTTTCTGCACGCTGTTTTATATTTTTGTACGCATTTATTATAGCGTAGAAAAGATTCGTCCGCAATAACTAAAATAAACACAAAGCTTGCATTTTTATAACAGGCTGCTTGCGTCATCAGCTTGAAAAGACAAGATATTTGCGAAAGGTACACTTTTCAGGCACCAGCGCCCAGAGAGTGGAGGACAGGCTGAAACCGGGGAAAAGTGATGAAAAATGATGAATACGGACTTGACAAGCTGCAATAGGGCTGGGAAAATGGGAGGGATTGTGGTAAAATGATTCTGCTGGCGCAGAATCACAGCCGGTTCCACCGGCTTATCACCGCTTGCGCGGTGTATTTTCCCCGGTGATCCGCCGCTTGCCCGGTAAATGCTGCTTCGCAGCGCTTCCCGGTCTGCGCTGGCAGTAAAATGATTCTGCTGGCGCAGAATCGCAGTCGGTTCCACCGGCTTATCACCGCTTGCACAGACAGAAGGGAGCGTTTATGTATTTTCGTTTTAAAAAAAAGAAACGATCTGCGATGGCTTCACAGACACCCATATGGCGGACGGCCCTGTCGGCGGCCCTTCTGATTTTCCTGCCTGTCCTTCTGTCCGCCTGCGGCGGAAAAGAAGAGGAGCAGGAGACCGCGGAAACCGCCTTTGTCTATGTCCCTGCGTTTACCCAGATCCCCCAGCCCCCAAACCAGAATATCTATTTTCCACGGATCATCGGGGACTCGCTGTACTATGGGGCGATCCAGCTTCCCTTGGAGGAAGGGGAGCCGATCCGGCGCTTCGTGATCGAATATTCTCTGGCGGAGGACAAAATCCTGCGCAGCATGTCCATAGGAGAGGGAAACGGCGTCCTTTACGACTGCTTTGTTTCCGAGGACGGCTGGGTGTATGTGACGGATGCCGCCATCAACGAGGAGTCCTCGGGGGCACAGGTGCATGTGTTTGACGGGGAGGGAAACCGGCAGACTACCATCGATCTGCGGGAGTACAACATCCGCTCTACGTCCTGGGCGCCCATGTCCGACCGGCAGAGAAGGATGTATCTTCCCAGCGAAGCGAGCGTGCTTCTGATCAATGCGGACGGCACCCTCAAAGGGGAGGCCCGGCTGGAGGACTGCGATTACATCTGCGCCGCCGGCTTTGACAGGGAACAGGCCTTCTGCGTGATCTATCGAAGCAGCAGGGAGGGCCATCCCCTTATCCTGGCGCAGATTGATTTTGACGGGGCAGAGGTGCTTACGCTTGACGCTGATTTCCCGATAGACAGCATACAGTCCTTTCTTGCTGCCGGGTCTGCGGAATCCGACTATGATTTTCTCTTAAATGACGGGAGCGCTCTTTACGGATACCGTCTGGACACGCAGACGGCGGAATCTATAGTTTCCTGGATGGACAGCGATATCAACGGCCAAAACATTCTGTCTGTCTGCCCTGCCGAAGGCTCCGGTTTCCGGGCCGTATTCTGCGATTCGGTAAACGGCTCGTGGGATATCGTTTCCCTGGAGAAGCAGGAGGCGTCCGCGCTTCCGCAAAAGACCGAGCTTGTGCTTGCCTCCCTCTCCGTTTCCTCGGAGATGGAAGCGGCGGTGTCCGCCTTTAACCGGAGCAGCCCGGACTGCCACATCACGATCCGGCAATACTGGGATCCCGACACAAAAATGGAGGATGCCGTCGCCTCCCTGAACGCGGATCTGGTGTCCGCAGAGTCCTGTCCGGACATCATCGATCTGTCCGCTCTCAATGCGGAGGCCCTTGCTGCCAACGGTGTGTTTGCGGATATCACCCCCTTCATGGAGCAAAGCAGTGTGCTGCACATGGAAAATTATCCCCAAAACCTGGTGGACAGCTTTACCTATGACGATATCTGGGTCTGTGTTCCCGGTTCTGTCACCGTGAAAACCTATATCGGCAGGGCGTCGGAGGTGGGAGAGAGGAATGGCTGGACCCTGGAGGAAATGCTGGACTGTGCGGCGGCAAACCCCGGAAAGGAACTGTATTACGACTGGATGGCCGTTCCGGCGGGCACCGATCTGTCGGAGCGAAAAACCTTTACGCTGTCTGAGCTTTTGACCTTTGGACAGGCAGCCTTTATCGACAGGGAGAGCGGAACGTGCAGCTTTGCCTCGGAGGAGTTTCAGAAGCTTTTGCAGTTTGTCCAGGATACCACACCCGGGGAGGCGCCGAACCTGGAGCCGGGCCGTCCCAACCCGAACGCTCTGCTAAACAGCGTTGCGATACGCAATGTTCACGACATTCAGCTTTTTGTCAACTATGATTGTGGTGGGGAGGAGGCGAGCTTCCTGGGGTATCCCACCGCGGACGGAAGCGGCGGACATGTTCTGGTCTGCAGCGAAACCTATGCTATTGCCGCAAGATCCGGCCATTCGGAGGAAGCCTGGCATTTCCTGGAGACCTGTCTGGATCCCAAACGGATTCCCAGCTCCGGCTTCCCCGCGGACAGGGAGGCCCTGAAGCTTCAGATCGGCACCGTGGAATATGTCAGGGACGGAACCGGACAATATGTCCTGGATTTCGAGGGGAAACCCTGCCCGCGGTACAGCTACGACAATCCCAGCAGCTACAACGGATGGGGATATACGTATCATCCGGTGACCGACGAAGAAGTTTCCGTCCTGCTGCAGCTTTTGGATACCGCCAGGATCCGCACAGCCGCGGACGACGTCCTGTTACAGATCCTAAACGAGGAGGCTTTGCCATTCTTCCAGGGACAAAAGACGGCGGCCCAGGCGGCCTCGGCAATCCAAAACCGTGTGCAGCTGTATCTGGATGAACATAAAAAGGAATGATGCCATAAGAGGGTTCCATAGCACATGAGAAAAGAAAGGAAGTTAGAACGATGTCATTTGCAAAAGCAGCGGAATATGTGAAAGCGTGCGGATTGGGAGACCGGATCCGGGAGTTTCCGGTGTCCAGCGCCACGGTGGAGCTGGCAGCCAAGGCGTTGGGGACGGAGCCGGGCAGGATTGCCAAGTCGCTCACCTTCAAGGTGGGGGAGGAGGCCGTGATGATCCTCTGCGCCGGGGACTGGAAGGTGGACAATCCGAAATACAAGGCCCGGTTTTCTGTCAAGGCCAAGATGCTCACGCCGGACGAGGTGGAGCAGTTTGTGGGCCACGCCGTAGGGGGTGTATGCCCCTTTGGGAGAAAGGAGGGAGTCGCCGTGTATCTGGATGAATCGCTGCGGCAGTACGATGTAGTTTACCCTGCCTGCGGCAGCGACAACAGCGCGGTGGAGCTCTCCGTGGAGGAGCTGGAGCGCATCTCCGGCAGCAGGGGATGGATTGACGTGTGCCGGCCCATGGAGCGGTGATCCGGGCCGCCACGCCCGCCTGTCATTCCGCCGGGGGGTCCGATTCTGGTTCCATCGGGGGTTCCGATCCCGGTTCTGCCGGCTTTTCCGATCCCGGTTCCGCAGAAAGTCCCTCCGGCCCGGGAGGGTGGGGAGCCGTCCAGGCCGGATCCACCTGGGAGCGGTATTGCTCGGGAAGGGCTTCCTCCACATAGCGGTAAAAGTCACTGTCCAGGATGCTGTTTGTGAAGCGGAAAAGGCTCTGTACCTGTTTTTGCACCGCGTCCAGATATATATCATCCGATTCCGTACCGTCTGTCCAGACGGTACTTTTTGTTTTCCGGTTGTAAACCACCCGGTCGGTGATAAAGCTGAGGTCCGAAAAAACTACGAGGGACGGGCTGTCGGAGAAGATATCCCTCCCCGCGTAGAGCCGGGAATCATAGGGAAAGCCGAACAGGTTGAGCAGGGTCGGCAAAAGATCCAGGGAGGAGGCTGTCTTTTCCACGGTCACCGTCTCCATCGCACTGTTCCAGAGAATCAGGTTGTTCCGGTAGAGATCCAGACTGTTCTCCAGCGGCTGTCCGGCCAGCTCCTCCAGATGCCGGATGTCCATGGCATACGGATAGTGGTCGGCGGAGAGGCAGATCACGGTGTTTTCCAGCTTTCCGGCATCGTCCAGCGCGTCGATCAGGTAGGCCAGGGCGGCGTCCAGCTCCATGTTGCAGGCGATATACGCGCGCCCCTCCTCCGAATAAGGGAGGGATGCCACTTCCTCCCGGTGCTTGGCCGACATGCGGTTTCCAGTGAAATTATAATTCATATGCCCGGAAACCGTCATATAATACACGTGGAAGCGATCCTCCCCGATGTACTCCGGGATGGTGGCCTTCATCATATCCAGGTCGGAGGCCGGCCACGCGTCCGCGTTTTCCATGGGAAACACCTGTCCGCCCCAGACGGACGGATCCAGCCCGCCCAGCTTGCTGGCACGGAAATTATATCCCAAATTTGGATGGGAGAGGTTCCGGTCATAGTAGGAGAGGCTGTTGTTGTGGTACGCGTAGCTCTTTACGCCCTCCGCCGCAAAGTAGGAGGGCAGGGCGAAGGGCATCCGGACATCCGCGGTGCGCCGCATGTTGAACTGCTGGTTCGTGGGAACCAGCCCGGTGCAGTTGATGAACTCCCCGTCGCTGGTGGAAGTGTACCAGAGCGGCACATAATAATGTTCAAAGACAAATCCGGAGTGGATCAGCCGGTACAGGGTGGGGGTCAGGGTTTCGTCCACCGCGTAAGGGGAGAAGCCCTCCGCGGTCAGATAGATCAGGTTATACCCCTGGAACATGCCCGTATATTTGTTCTTGTGGGAAGGGGGCACGCTCCGGATATATTCCGCCAGGTTGGAGACCTCCCGGG
>CANPWJ010000068.1 GCA_947584035.1 uncultured Acetatifactor sp.
TGAGCAGGTTCTGTCCTGCCTTCATAGGCGGTATGTAGTCCAGGCTGCCCTTCTGCTGGATCATGGTCTGAAGCCGGAGTTTAAACCGGTCCTGGGGAGCCGAGAGGAAATAGAGCAGATCGGCCAGGTCCCTGGTCTGTTCATCTGGCAGAAGCTCCGTGATGCCGGCATAATGCGCAAAATTCATATACAGTGTGCGGTGCTTCCCGGCAAGCATCTGACTCATGGTGATGGCAAAGGAGGTCTGCAGACACCGCCGCACCGGAGAGTAGATCCCCACAAACCGGGTCCGGCTTTCCACGGTCATCCGGGGAAAGGTATCCCCGGCCACCTCCATGTAGATCTCCAAAAGCTCCCGCAGCACGTTTTCCGCCTGCTGGTACTTGTCCACCTGTTTCCACTGATCCCAGCGGACGACGCCGCTCTCATTCAGGATCACGAGCCGCAGAAGATCCAGGGTCTGCAGCTCCTCCCGATAGGCGGATTCCGCGATCACCAGCAGGGAGATCCGCTCTTTTTGTTCGCCCGTCATCAGCTTGTCCACGCTGGTGTAGGTGTGGATCTCCCAGGGAAGATCCCGGTGCCCGCGCAGAAATTCCGTCATCAGACGCGCGTACTCTTCCTCCTCGTCACACAGGACCAGACGATTTCTCTTTTCCGATAGCTTGTTCAATACACACCTCCCCAGTGCATCAGCGCACTGATGAAAGCCGGGCCTGAAAGGCAGATTCCCGACACGCCAAGCTCCCGTCGGTCACAGATATACCGTTTCAGTCTGCCCGTGCGGGCCACCTCCGCCAGGTACTCTCCCAGGCGGCAAAACCGCTCCCCCGCGTTTTTTTCATGCCACATTTTTATCAGGGAAATCGCTGCAGACAGCAGCATCGAATAGAATAAGAACCACAAGACTTTCTTTCCGGGAAAGTATCCCGCGCATACCGCAAAGAGCTTTACATCTCCGGCTCCGATGGAGCCAATTTGAAAGAACAGGAACAAAGCCAGGGCGACCGCCGCCATGCGGAGGCAGAAATGCCACATCTCCCCTCCTCCCCCCTGAGACGCCCGGAGCAATCCGACCGCCAGCATTGCCGCTGTCAAAAGGTTTGGGATCCTTTGCCTTCGGTAGTCAAACCAACAGGCTAGCAGCAGCAGACAACATAATACCGCCAAAAAACCATCTCCTTTGCATTTTTCTTTCGGAAATATTCGAGGCAGAGACGCCTCTTAGAACTTACAAGAACGCTGTGCGCTGTTGAAATCTTGTATGTAGTTAGAATTATATCGGGCAGCTTCGTATTTTGCAAGTGGTAAAATGTCACAAAATTCGGTAGAGCCCGATTCCATAAAGTGCCATCAGCCCCGGAAGTCCCAGGATTCCAGATGTCAAAACCGTTGTCGCGTTGATCCCCACTCCCAGAGAAATCCCCGCGGAGGCCAGGGCCCCGTTTACAAAATAAATTGCCACCGTTCCCAAAATGCTCCGCAGAAACAAATTGAGCAGCCACTCCACTTTCTTTTGAATCGCTCCCGCGAACAGCGCCAGCGCGCAGACTCCGAGCAGCAGCCAAAAGCCCATTTCTCTCTCCATTGTCCGCCTCATCGGTCTCTTTTACTATACTCTATGTCCCGCCGGGAGAAAATATGTGCTTTTCCCATAAAAGCCGGATCCTATAAGCCGAACTTTCGGGAAAATAAAAAGAGAAAACCGCTCTAATTGGAATATTTTGCTAACAGCGCGCCTATACTTTAACAAAGAAACAGAAAGGAAAACTTGCCGTGAAACTGGATTTTCATCGAAACGTGGAAACACCCGAATACATGGAGATGGACCTCTCCCCTGTCAGCATACAGGATTCCCTTGAAAAAACCCGCCGGGATCTGGAGATCGCCTATGCGGGTTTCAACAATGCCGTCGAAATCGACCTGATCGACAGCTATATTTATGAAATCAATTCTCTTCAAAAAAGATACAAGCATCTGACCGATATGGCCGCTCTGGAGCCGGAAGAAACCCCGGAGGGATCATACCAGCATTCCCCGATTCGAGCCTTGGTCAGCCATGTTTTCGGTTAAGGTATTCCTGCCATAGGTCAGACCCGCGTACACCGTCTGCGAATTGTTCATAACGGGCCCCTGCTTGTTCTGCTTCGCAATCTTTTCGTAAGCATCGTGAAGCGGTTGTATCACCCTGCGGATCTCCGCAAAGCAGGAAGCCTCCCGCCGCACCTCGCACACAGCCAGTCTGCGGATGCAGAACAAGTACAGCTGCAGCAGAGATGGCGCAGGTTCATACTCTAAATTCAGGGACTGCAGCAGTTCGTTCAGGCATCCCCGCGCCTTGCGGGCCGCCTCCCGGAAAGCTGTCCTGTCCTGTGCCTGAAACGCTTCTTCGCCCTCCTCCAGATAGGCCAAAAGCATCTCGTATAGGATCACCACCAGTTCCGTAGGATTGGCCTGGGTGATCCGCAGGGTAAACTGCTGTTTACATTCCTTCGTCATACTTCCTCCCGCCCGCCGTATCTGCGGCCCCTGTTTCACTGTCCGCCATTATTGCAGCAGCTGGAGCACCTGGGAAGGGCGCTCGTTGGCCTGCGCCACCATGGAAGTCCCTGCCTGGGTCAGCACCTGATAGGTGGTGTAGTTGGTCATCTCCTCCGCCATATCCACATCCATGATGCGGGAGTATGCCGCAGTCATATTCTCATCGGTCACATCCAGATTGTTCACCGTGGTCTCCAGACGGTTCTGATAAGCGCCCAACTGGCCGCGCACCTTGTTGGTGAACGCGATTGCCTCGGAAATACGATCGATCCCCTCCAGCGCTCCCTCCCGCGTGCTCACGTCCAGACGGTCAATGTGCATATTCTGCAGGGAAACCTTGGGAATACATACCTCCAGAACCTGCCCCTCGTTGGCCCCTACCTGGAGACGCATGGGACCGATCCCGGTGGCGTCGATCGTCAATCCCCCATAATTCTCGCCGACCTTGGCGCCGGACAGATCCAGCTGCATCTCGAACCCGTTTCCGGCCTTGATCGTCATCAGATTGTCGCGGATCGAAACCTCCGCATCCCCCGGGAACCCTTCTCCCAGCGTGCAGCTTGCGATCTGATAGTCGCCCGTAGGATTCCCCGCTTCATCCAGCACATCCTCCAGCTCCAGATCGTCGATCTCATACTCCCGGACCGGGGTGTCCACACTGTAGGAATTTACCTTGACCTCCACGTTGTTGGTATATCCCTTCAGCTCATACTCGCCGTTTAAAAGCAGCTGCCCGTTAAACTCCGTGGTATCGGAAATACGGGTGATCTCCTCCTTCAGCTGCGCGATCTCATCCTGGATCGTCTGGCGGTCGGAATCGGTGTTCGTGCCGTTGGAAGCCTGCACTGCCAGCTCATTCATACGCTGCAGGATGTCGCTCACCTCCGACAGCGCCCCGTCCGCGATCTCGATGACAGAGACTCCGTCGCTGGAATTCTGGCTGGCCACTCTGACTCCCTCGATCTGGGCGTTCATGCGCTTCGCCATGGCCAGACCGGAGGGATTATCCTTCGCATGGTTGACCTTCAGTCCGGAGGAAAGCCTCTCCAGGGACTTTGCCAACAGGTTATCGCTGTTTGCCAGCGCATTGTTTGCCAACATCGCCGAAACATTATAATTGATTCTCATACCCTACCTCCGATTCCTTGAGTGCCTGTAAAAATATTTTGGAAATCCGATACAATTCCGCGTTGTCCGCCTCGTGGACATCCGGTGCGGACACCCTGCCGCTTTCTTCTCTGAGCCGTTCCGCTGCAGCGGTCTGCCGCGCTCTGTCCCAGCCGCTTCCGGGGAGATTTGACTCCCTCCCCACCACCGGCAGAGGGGACACCGTCCTGTCCAGTCGTTCCATCCGAACACTAAATATATCGGCTGCGCGGGTACATTTCGTAACCTCTTCCTCCGTATTTCCCAGGAAAAATCCGCTGACCGTCCTGTCCTTCACCGTGAGATACGCCTCTATCCGTCCTCCCGTCAGATCCGCGGCAATATGGATGTTTCCCCTGTGGGCGCTGTCATGCTCCAGCGTCAGATGCACCTGGGCCGTCTCCCCGCCCAGATCCATGGGAATTACATATTCCTCCGTTTTCGCCGCCTGGGCGGCAATCGTAAGCTGCTTATGCACCAGCCGCATATCGCGCACGTCCACACAGTTGTCCGCCCGCTCCAGGCTGATCTCCTCCGTCAGCTCCCGCAGCTCCTCCAGCGCCTGGCCGTATTCCTGGCGAAACGCCTCCTTATCCTCCAGCTTCTCCCAGAGCCCATACGGCAGCGTCCGCTCTCCTTCGTTTTCCGGGAACCATCTCTGCAGCGTCCGATACAGCATCCCACCGCCGTGCAGCAGCGTCTGCGCCGCCAGAAGATTCCCCGCGCTGGCCGGGATCTCCCCCTTCTGCAAAAGCTTTACGGCATCCTCCTCCGTCAGGGCCGCCTCCCGGATCTGCTCCAGCTCCTGCCGGCGATACGCTGCATCGCTTTCCTCGCGGCCGGAAACCTCTTGCAGGATCTCGCGCACCTCCCCCGCAAATCCTCTGGCGATCTGGTCGGAGATACTGTCTCCCTCCCGCACCAGCTCGGACAGGGTCCCGAGGGCGTCCTCCACCTTCACATTCAGCCCTTTGAACCGGCTGCTCCGCACCGCCGAGAGGAGATTGGAAAACTGCAGCTGTGCCTGGCTGTTTACCAAAGCCCCTACCACCGCTCCGTCCGAATGTTCGATCTGACGGATCATACGGTAAATTCCGATATACGCCTCCCGTTCCTCGGGCGTGATCTCCTTCTGCCGCTCCAGTCCATACAGAAAACGGCTGTAGCTCTCCGCGCTCTCCTCGTAGGAGCCGGAAGCCTCCCGGAAATATTGATCCAGCTCCTCAAAGCTTTTGTCCAATGGATTGACACCGTCCCGTATCATTTTCAGGACGGATGCAGGCGTCATTCTTTCGATCACATCCCGCACCTGCGCGTCGGCGGCTTTCACCCGCTCCACATTCTCCGGAAGAATCTCCATCCGATTGTATCCCAGGATCCGCACCGCCCGGCGGTTCTCCTCCGTGGCCTCATATCCCAGATCCCGCAGAAGATCGTCCACGTTGGCAAACGCCTTCCGTATACTGTCCCCCAGATCCCTTCTGGGCTCCGTCATCAATGCCTCGTAGCTTGCGCCCGCCCTGTCATACGTCTCCTGAAGCGCTCTGCCCTCCTGATGGAACCGGGCCAGGGTGACGTCCGCCTCCCGAATGCGGCTGCTTCCCAGCAGATCGGCCGGCAGACCCGGCAGCTCCTCCAGCACCTGGTTCGTGGCCTGGTAATTCCGGTATTTCTCCACCGACTGCGCATCGTCCGGGAAATAACGCTCCGCCACCTCCCGCTCCGCCTGGCGGAGCGCATCCAACAGCTCCTCCATGGGCGCCGTATCAATGGAAAATCCGCTCTTAAGCAGCTTTACGTTGACCTCCGCCGTCATGCGCAGACGAATCTCTTCCAGCTGCTTTCTGGCGGTAATATCTCCCAGCTCCGGCCATTCCTCGTCCCTTTGGTAATGCTCCAGGATCCTCCGCGCCTTCTGGTAGATGGTTTCCTCCTGCGCCAGATTGGCACGCACAGGAGCCCTGCCCTCCGCCACGGCGTTTGCCGCGGCTCTCGCAAAGGTCTCCTCCTCCACAGGGAAGGATACGCTTTGCAGTTCCCGGCTTCGCTGCAGGTTCTCCGGCGTCAGGGGCAGTCCCTGCTCCAGAAGCTCCGCTGCATATTCTCTGCTCTCCTCATCCACAGCCAGGCCGGACTGCTCGATCACACGGTCGATCTCCTCCCGGGAGACTGCTCCGTCCAGCGTCTGCGCGCTCTGAGTATAATAGCCCTGTATCTCCTCCGCATAGTAACGGGGAGCGCCCACAGCGGATTGTGCCCCGCTGTTCTGCGCCAGGTAAAAATTGCCGATCTCCGGATCCATCTGATTGTCGATCATATAACGGTATTCGCCGTCCGTAGGCTGGGACAGGCCGGACGCCATATTCCAGGCCTGCGCCGCCTGTTCCGCGTTCTCCCGGGTCAGCGGCACGTCCGCATCGCGAAAGCTCTCCTCCAGCGCCCGGGCCAGCGTCTCGCTTCCCACCGCCGCGGCCAGCGTGTCCCTGTCCAGGTCATCCGTGTAGCCCTCGATCACCTGGCCGGAACGGACCAGCTCGGCCTTGATCTTATCGACGATCGTCACCGCCTTCTCCGGCGGCAGATTCTGAAAGTGGAATCCTTCCCGCTCCAGCTCCTTAAAATCTTCCTCCGACAGGGTATTGGACAGGATTGTCATATAATCCCGCTGCACCCCTACGTCGATACTCCCAGCCTCCTGCTGCAGCACGGCGAGAGATTTCCCCTTCTCCTTTCGGAGACTCTCCCGGGGCCAGGCTCGATCCATGTCCGTCTGAAAATCGACCTGACAGGGTCCGGCAGCCCGCTTCGCGCTGCCCGTTCCCTTTTCCCGTGTATTCTCCACATAAGTCTTGCCCGCCTCGGCGGCTTCGCTGTTCTGAAATGTGATCCTCAATACCGTCTCCACCTTCTGACTTGTCCGTCGCTTTCTCTGTTCCCCTGCTTCGTTCCGATCCGCTTCCTCCGGAAAACGAAAAAGGTGAGTGCGCCTCTGCACTCACCTTTTATTTCGGTGAAAACCGATCATTTCTTAACCCCGCTTAGAACAGGTAGATCGCCGCACAGTAGGGCGGCAGGTCCAGCGTCACGGAGTAATCGTGGTAATGCGTCTCCTGCTCCACAGCGGTCAGCTCCGCGGGAAGCTCGTTGCCCCAGCCGCCGAAACGCTCCTCGTCACTGTTCAAAAGCAGCTTATACTTTTTCTTTTTGGGAACCGGCACCACATAGTTCTCCCATTTCATAGGCGTCATATTCAGCACAAAGAGCAGGCTGTTCTTGCCGGTGGAATTTTTCCGCACAAAAGAGTATACGCTCCGGTCGGCATCGTCCGCATTCATCCACTCAAACCCGTCCCAGCAGTTGTCAAACTCATACAGGGAAGGGTATTTGCGGTAGAGCTTTAAGAGCTCCTTCACGTACTCATGGATCCCCAGATTGTTTTTCTCGCCCAGCAGGTACCAGTCGAGCTCCCGTTCCTCGCTCCACTCCCGCTCCTGCCCGAAATCCTGGCCCATGAACAGCAGCTTCTTGCCGCAGTGGCCAAACATATATGTATATCCCACACGCAGATTTGCGTACTTATCCACCGTGTAACCGGGCATCTTGTTTACCATGGAACATTTCAGATGCACCACCTCGTCATGGGACAACGGCAGAATGTAATTTTCGCTGCTGTTGTAGCTCATGGCAAACGTCAGCGCGTAGTGATTGCCCTTGCGGAAAACAGGGTCCAGCTTCATATAGTCACAGAAATCGTGCATCCAGCCCATATTCCACTTGAAGGCGAAGCCAAGCCCCTCGCCGCCCACCTCGCAGGTGACATCGGGCCATGCCGTAGACTCCTCCGCGATCGTGAGGAAGCCGGGATACGTCCCCCGCACCACGGAATTCATGTGGCGGAAGAATTCGATCGCCTCCAAATTCTGATTCCCGCCATATTTGTTGGCGACCCACTGACCGGACTGCTTGCCGTAATCCAGATAGAGCATGGAAGCCACCGCATCCACACGGACACCGTCCACATGGAACTCTCTCAGCCAGAACAGCACATTGGCAATCAGGAAATTCTTTACCTCCGGCTTGCCATAATTAAAGATCTTGGTCCCCCAGTCGGGATGCTCTCCCAGGCGCGGATCGGGATGCTCATAGATACACTGGCCGTCAAACTCTGCGAGACCGTGGGCGTCTCTGGCGAAATGGGCGGGTACCCAGTCCAGAATCACACCGATCCCGGCCTTGTGAAGCTCATTGACCAGATACATGAAATCCTTCGGGGTGCCGTAACGGGACGTGGGCGCATAAAAGCCGGTCACCTGATAGCCCCAGGAGCCGTCGAAGGGATGCTCCGCAATTCCCATCAGCTCAATGTGGGTGTATTTCATCTCCTTCAGATATGCCACGATCTTCTTGGCAAATTCACGGTAATTGTAGAATCCCTCCTTCGTGCCGTCGTTGGGATGCTTCATAAAGGAACCGATGTGGCACTCATAGATGGCCAGGGGCTCCTTGTTCATGTCCTTCTTATCCCGCTCCTCCATCCACTTACTGTCCTTCCAGTCAAAACCGGAAAGATCCGTCACGATGGACGCCGTCCCCGGACGGTACTCGGCCTGATTTGCGTAAGGATCCGCCTTGTAAAGCTTCCGGCCATCCGAAGTGGTGATGAGGAATTTATACATGGCGCCAACGCCCACATCGGGGATAAAGCAGCTCCAGATCCCGATCTCCCCCAGCTTCTCCATGGGATGCGCCGTCTCATTCCAGTTGTTGAAGGTTCCTGTCACGTGCACGGCCTCCGCGTTCGGCGCCCACACCGCAAAGAAGGTTCCCTTCTCCCCTTTCTCCTCAGACAGGTGGGCGCCCAGCTTCTGATAGATATCATAGTGGGTTCCCTGTCCAAAGAGGTACATGTCGTCGTCTGAGATAAATACCCTTGTCTTTTCCTTTGCCATTCGATTCCCTCCCTCATGCAAAATCTTTTTCACCTAAAATAATCATATCCTCTTCGTCATAGCGCTTTGCCAGAAGCACATCGAAGAAGTGTTTCAGGGTCTTGCGGTTTGCGTGGCGGATCGCGTCGTCCACGATCTTTTTGACCTCCACCACGGTGACTACATGGTCGGCCGTCTGCCGCTCCTCGATCCGGGTGTGCAGCGCCAGGATCCCAAATTCATCGATGGAGTACTCCATCTCTCTCGCATACTGTCTGCCGAAGGACACCAGCGTATCGTTGGAGAGCGCCTCCATATCCATCCGGGCGTTGAAGCAGCCGGCCAGCTCCGTCTCCCGAGCCAGCAGACCGTCCATGGCTTTCCTGGTATCCTCCAGGATCACGATGATTCCCTGGTTCTCCTGCTGCAGGGCCTTGTTCAGCTCCTCCGCCGTCTGGGCGTCCATCTGGGAAGCGTTCTGGATGATCAGCGCTCCGTTTGCAAGCTGCTCCACCGTCTCCGCTACGTTCTTATTGTTCAGGGACTGCCCGGAGACCTTGGCCACCTTGCCGGAGAAATTGCTGTCCATCAGCTTCACTTCCCGTGCAATATTCTTGGCCAGCGTCAGGGTGTCCATCCCTTCCTCCCCGGTGATGATGACGTTTCCGGTATATGCCGCCATACTGACATTGTCGATCACATTTACCAGCTGCTCTCTGGCAGAGCGGCTCTGTACAAAGGGAGCAAAGAGTTCTCTCTCCTCCCGGGTCAGAGGACGGACAGACGGCTTTTCCTTTTCCGCTGCCGGCACCCGCGCCTCCGGTTCCCCGGCTTCCTCCGGCGCCTCGATGGCTTCCGGTTCCCCGGTGCTCTCCGCCGGAAGCTTCTCTTCCGGGGCGATTGCCACATCCGCCGCTTTGTCGGTGTCCGCAGCCTCCTCCGCTGACGGCTCTTTCGCGGGCTCCTCCGGCTCCTCTGCCGTCTCGATTCCTTCGTATTCTTCTGCTTCTCCCAGCGTTTCCGGCTTTCCGGCTTTCTCCGGCGCTTCAATAGTTTCCGGTTCCCCGGCGCTCTTCACCGGAAGCCCCTCTCCCGGGGCGGCTTCCGCATCCACCGCTTCGCCGGTGTCCGCCGCATCCTCCGTGGACGGCTCTTCTTCCGGTTCCTCGGCCTCCTCCGGCCAAAGCTCCGCTTCCTCCGGAAAGCTCTCCACTTCCGAAAGCTCCTCGATTTCTTCTATCTCCTCGATCTCGTCTGCTTCTTCCAGCGCCTCCGGGCTCGCAGCATCCTCTGCTGACGGCTCTTCTTCCGGTTCCCCGGCTTCCTCCGGCCAAAGCTCCTCTTCCTCCGGGAAGCTCTCCGCTTCCGAAAGCTCCTCGATTTCTTCTGCTTCTTCCAGCGTCTCCAGGCCCGCAGCATCCTCCGCCGACGGCTCTTCCTCCGGTTCCCCGGCTTCCTCCGGCCAAAGCTCCTCTTCCTCCGGGAAGCTCTCCGCTTCCGAAAGCTCCTCGATTTCTTCTGCTTCTTCCAGCGTCTCCAGGCCCGCAGCATCCTCCGCCGACGGCTCTTCCTCCGGTTCCCCGGCTTCCTCCGGCCAAAGCTCCTCTTCCTCCGGGAAGCTCTCCGCTTCCGAAAGCTCCTCGATTTC
>CANPWJ010000069.1 GCA_947584035.1 uncultured Acetatifactor sp.
ATATATAGGTGATCTGCATGTTCTTCGTTCCTCTTCGTTTTCCGGTTTTTGTTTACAGCGGGCATCGTTTTGGGATGCCTTTTTTATTGTATCCCGCTGGCGGCCGGATTGCAATAGGCTGACAGGCGACCGGCAATCGGTCCGCAATCAGCCTACAATCGGTCTGCAAAAGCTTGACAGTTTCTTCTTTCGGGTATATTATCAAGGTATACTACAGTGTGTAGAATAACAGGTTTGTGGCGGTGAGGAGGAAAAAAGATGGGGAAAAAGCGGATCAGGAGAGTGGCGCAGCTTTTCTGCGGGATGTGCGCCGTTATGGCGGCGGGGCTTATGCTTACCGCCTGCGGCAGGGCGGAAGGCGCAGCGGGCGCGGACGGGGAGGAGACCTGCGAAAAGCTGGCGGATGTAGCGCTGGAAGCAGATCAGGTCTCCGGCTTTCGCAGCGTGCAGATCGCAGGAGAGCAGATCTACTGCGGGGTCTACGCCTATGACGAGGAGCAGGGCGCGTCCGTGGAGAAGATCTATACCTTCTCCCTGGAAGGGGATCCTCTGGGCCGGGTGGATCTCCCCCTGGGGGAGGCCCGGGACATGGTGCGCTGGTGTGCCGGCGGGGACGGCAGTCTGTATCTGTCGGCTGTGCGGCAGCAGGAGGAGGCGTCTGTGGATGCGGGGGAGGAGCCTTCCGCGCGGCTCTATAAATTTGACGCCTCCGGGGCCCTTCTCTATTGCCGGGAGATACCGGAGCTGAAGGGCAGGACAGAGGACAGCCCGGCCTTTGACGATATGGCGGCGGACGCCCAGGGGCGGGTCTATCTGTTGTTTAACCAGGCGGTTTTCTCGTTTGACGAGGAGGGAGGCTATCGCGGAAGCGTTGCCGTCGAGCAGGATGTCCCCAGGAACCTGGTGCAGGGAGAGAGCGGAGATGTGTATCTGCTCTGTCAGACGCAGGAGGGAGGCTGGACCCTGTCCAAGGTGGATTTCGAGGGAGGCCGCACCGTCCTGGTGTACAGCTCCATGCCCCTGTCCGGCGGAGATACGCTGGCAGTCCTGGAAGGAGCGTCCTACCTGTACCCGGCGTCCCGGGGGCTTTATCGGTATGACCGCGCCGTGGGGAAGGAGACCTTCCTGTTTAGCTGGTCGGAACAGGATCTGCAGGAGAAAAGTGTCCGCTGTATCGGGAGGGCGGGGGACGGCCGGTTGTTGGTGGTCTCCACGGAGAATGGGGGAAGCGGCAGCACAAGACTCCTGATCTTTGGAGATAAGAACGCGTCGGAGAGCAGCGCTTCGGCCCATACGGATGACCGGACGGTCCTGACGATGGCGGCGCTGAACGCCAGTTTCAGTGAGGAGGATCTCATTTGGGATTTTAACCACACCAATGAGGAGTACCGCGTAGAGCTGGTGGAATACTGCGAGAAGGACAATGCCAGCACGGAAGAGCTGGAGGATGCGCAAAACCGGATGCTGATGGAGGTGGCGCTGGGCGGCAAGGGATATGATCTGATCTGCCTGGACAGCCATACTGCCGCGCAACTGGTGCAGAAGGGGTGCTTTGAGGATCTATATCCGTATCTGGATGCCAGCGGGCAGTTCAGCCGTGACGACTTTTTTCACGGGGTGCTGAGCGCGTACACCGTGAACGGAAGGCTGGTGGCCCTGCCGCCGCAGATCAGCGTCCAGTTTCTGGTGGGAAGTAAGGCGGATTTTGAGGAGGGCGAGGGATGGACGCTCCGGGAGCTTCTGGACTACTGGGCAGACCATCCCGGTTCCCGCCTGATGAGGTATGAGGACAGAGAAGTTTTTGCACAACAGCTTCTCTCGTATAGCGACGATAACCTGGTGTCTGTGGAGGACGGCCAGATCGTCTTTGACGAGGAGGGCTGCCGGCTGCTCCTGGAGCTTCTCAAGGTGCAGGATACGCCCTTGAAGGCGGAGAATCCGATGGTCAGCGTAGAGAGCGGGGAAACCCTGATGACGATTGGAGTGGTGGGGGATTTGGTTGGTATTACCATCGCCTGGTGGTGTTTTGGGGATATCCCGCACGCCTTTGTGAGCTATCCGGATGCGGAGGGGGATCCGAGAGCGGTTTTCAGAACTCTCAGCGAACAGATCGCCATAGACACCCGTTCCGACTGCAAGGAGGGAGCCTGGGAATTCCTGGAGTTCGTTTTAAGCCGTGAGGCAAAGGAGGATCTTCCTTCGGGAATCTCCTCCCTTCGGGAACGCTTTGACGAGAGGGCAGAGAACTTCCTCTACTATCAGTACGAGCGGGACGAGGCGGGGGAGATCCGCCTGGATGAAAACGGGGAGCCGCTCCGCCGCAACAGTGCCAGCGTCGGAGAAAAGGATGCGGACGGCAACGTGATCTATTCCTACGAAGGAGGCCCGCTCACAGAGGAGGGCGTAGAGGAGATCCGGAGATTGATGGATGCGGAGGGAGTTGCCGAAATACTGCAGCCGGAGTCGCCTCTTTGTCAGGTGGTCATGGAAGAGGGAGAGAGCTACTGGAACGGCCAGAAACCGCTGGACGAGGTGGTGGATATCATCGGGAACCGTCTGACGCTCTATCTGCAGGAGCAGGGGGAGCCTTCCGGCGGTGCCGCGGGGGAGTGAGCTGAGAAAAAAGCCGTGGGAGATTGACCCTCCCGCCAGATGATGATAAGATAAGATTAACAGTCAACGATCGCAAAAAAGGATGGGAGGTGCCCGCATGAGCGCAGAGATCGCCTGTACTGCCAGAGAGGCTTTTTTAAGATTGAAGGACGGAAACGTCCGTTATCTTGCGGCGGACAAAAGCACCGGAGATATCTCCCGGGCCCTTCGCCGCAGAACCTGCTCGGAAGGGCAGCGGCCCTACGCGATCATCGTCACCTGTTCGGATTCCCGGGTGATACCGGAGAGCATTTTCAGCGCCGGGATCGGCGATCTCTTTGTGATCCGGGTGGCCGGGAATGTGATCGACAATCACCAGCTCGGCAGTATAGAATATGCCGCGGAGCATCTTGGCTGCCGTCTGATCGTGGTGCTGGGGCATGACCACTGCGGGGCGGTGGATGCGGTCATCCATCACAACCCGGAGGGCTATATCGAGTTTATCACCAACGAGATCCGAAAAGCGATCGGCGAGGAGACGGATCCTTATAAGGCGTGCTGCCTGAATGTGCGCCGCAGTATGAAGATCATAGAGGAGAGCTTTGAGATCCAGCGGGAGGAGGAGCATGGGCTGCAGGTGTGCGGAGCCATGTATCATCTGGAGGACGGAAGCGTCGAGTTTCTGCCGTCCGCATAAGGACGCCAGACAGGACTGTGTAACCGTTGCGGGACTCGGCTTCCCCCAGGAAGGAGTTTCGCGGGCATCTGGGGAGAGAGGAGAAGCATGTCTTTTGAAAAATATAACAACGCGTTAAAGGCCGCGCAGAAGGAATACCGGGCGAATCTGCAAAAGGGAAATTATCCGTATCTACCCGCCCTGGACGAGATCTTATCTTATGTCAAGGTGGAGTACGAGGTAAATCTTGGACTCTGCGAGATTCCCCTGGAGCTGATCGTGGGGACCAGGACCCGGGGGAGGACCAACGCCTTCGCCGCCAATTTCATGCCCCTTTTGCCGCCGCAGACAGAGTTTGCCAACAAGTGGGTGCAGCTCTGCACCTCCCTGCAGGAGGAGGGTCTGCGGGATTCGGTAAAGGCCTATGAATTTATGAACCGATTCTATGTGCTGGAGGGCAACAAGCGGGTCAGCGTCCTGAAATATCTGGATGCGTACAGCGTTCCCTGCTCGGTGACCCGGATCGTCCCCAGGCGCACGGACAGCAAGGAGAATAAGATCTATTATGAGTTCCTGGATTTTTATGAGGCGACGCATATAAACTACATTTATTTCAGCGAGGTCGGACGTTTCGCCAAGTTCCTGGAGCGGATCGGGGTCCCCAAGGGCGAACAGTGGACTACGGAGGACCGCCAGGAATTTGATTCCGTCTACATCCGTTTCCGGAAGGCGTTCGAGGCAAGGGGCGGCAAGAAGCTTCCGATCACGCTGGGAGACGCGCTGCTTACCTTTGTCACCGTCTTTGGGTATGAGGAGATCCGGCAGATGACGGACGCGGAGATCAAGAGCAATCTCTCCACCGTATGGGATGAATTCCTGGTCCTGACGGAAGAGCAGTCGATTGAGCTTTCCATGGAGCCGCGCAAGGAGAACGCCTCCCCGAATCTCTACAAGAACCTGCTGAACCTGATCCTTCCGGATAATCCCAGCAGGGCCAAGATCGCGTTCTTTTACGAAAAGACCCACAAGACCTCCAGCTGGACCTACAGCCATGAGCTGGGGCGCCTGTATCTGGAAAATGTGTTTCCCGGGCGGGTGGAGACGGCGGCCTTTGAGAACGTGCTTCCCGGAGAGGATGATCTGGAACAGATGGAACAGGCCATTCAGGACGGTTACAATATGATCTTTACCACGACTCCGGTGATGATCCCCGCCAGCCTGAAGATTGCCGCCAACCATCCGGATATCAAGATTTTAAACTGCTCCCTGAACATTTCGCATCCCACCCTGCGCACCTATTATGCCAGAATGTATGAGGCAAAGTTTCTGGCGGGCGTTATCGCCGGTTCCATGACGGCTACCAATAAGATCGGTTACATCGCGGATTATCCCATTTATGGGATGGCCGCCAATATCAACGCGTTTGCCATGGGCGCCAGGATGGTGAATCCGGAGGCGAAGATTTATCTGGACTGGAGGACGCTGAAGGATCGGGAAGTCCGGATCCTGGAAGATCCGGAGATGGATTACATCATGGATCAGGATATGACGCCTCCCGACGATACGTCCAGGCATTTCGGGCTTTACCGCGCGGGAGGGGAGACGCCGGAGAATCTGGCGATGACCACCTGGCATTGGGGGAAGCTCTATGAGAAGATCGTCCGCATCGCGCTCAACGGAACCTGGAAGGAGGAGGACGCGGGGATCGGGAGCCGCGCCATCAATTACTGGTGGGGGCTGTCGGCCGGCGTGGTAGATCTGATCTGCTCGCAGAACCTTCCGCAGAGCACCAAGCGGCTGGTGGATCTGCTCCGCAGCAATATTTGTTCCGATATTTTTATTCCCTTTTCCGGGGAGCTTGTGGCGCAGGACGGAACCGTGAAAAATGAAGGCGATCAGGCCATCCCGCCGCAGGAGATCATCACAATGGACTGGCTGATCGATAACGTAGTGGGATCGATCCCTTCCTTTTCTGATCTGACGGAAGAGGCGCAGGCGGTAGTAAAGCTGCAGGGAGTCAAGGAGGAGGAAACAAAAGAGTGACTCCCCGCAGCAGGGAGACCGGAAGGAAAAGTGGGAACAATCGATGAAAATAATGGCAATCGCGGACCATGAATCTGAATTATTGTGGGATTATTTTGACAAGAGTTATCTGGAGGGGATCGACCTGATCTTATCCTGCGGGGATTTAAGCCCCCAGTATCTTTCCTTTTTGGCCACGTTCACGGATGCGCCCGTCCTGTATGTGCACGGGAACCATGACGACGGGTATGAGGAGGTGCCTCCCGACGGCTGTATCTGCATTGAGGATCAAATTTATGTGCACAACGGCGTGCGGATCCTGGGGCTGGGCGGCTCCATGCGCTATAAGCCCGCCGGAAAGCACCAGTATACCCAGCGGCAGATGCACTGGCGGGTCTGGAAGCTCTGGTGGAGACTGAAGTATCGGCATGGATTTGATATCCTGCTGACACATTCCCCCGCCTACCAGCTGCACGACGGAGAGGATCTGCCCCACAGAGGCTTCGAGGCGTTCCGCGTTTTGCTTGACAAGTACAGGCCGGCCTTCTTTGTCCACGGGCACGTACACTTAAATTACGGGAGAAACTATCCGCGGATCTCCTCGTATGAGGAAACGCAGATCATCAACGCCTACGAGAAGGTTATTTTTGAGATTGATGTATAGCGGGCCTCTTTCGCTCGATGGCCCAATACGCGGCCACACAGATCACAGCCGACAGCAGAGAGCCAAACGGCGCCGCCAGACCCATGGGGAACAGGCTGTCCGGCCAGTACAGGGAGGCCAGATAGGCCCCCGGCACGCGGACGGCGATGATGGAGACCATGTTGTGGAGAAAGGATAAAAACGGTTTTTCACAGGCGCAGAAATACCCGCTGAAGCAGAAGTGTGCTCCGGCGAAAATGCAGTCGAGAACATAGGCGCTGAGATATTGCGCGCCGAGAAGAACCACCGTCGGATCCTCCCGGGCAAACAGCTGGAGGATCTGTGTCCCGCAGAACTGACAGATTACTGCGAATAAGAAGCCGGCGCCCATGCTGATTCCTAATGCGGCATACAGGGTAGACCGGCTTCTGCCGTATTGACGGGCTCCCAGATTTTGGGCGCAGATCGTGGATACGGCGGAGAGCATGGCCGAGGGCACCAGAAAGAGGAAGCTGATCACCTTTTCCACAATGCCCACCGCGGCCGCGGCAGCCACACCGCGGCGGTTGGCGATCATGGTGATGAGGAGGAAGGAGACCTGTATCAGTCCGTCCTGCGCGGCGATCGGCACGCCTACCCGGAGGATCTGCCCGATCCTGCGCCGGTCGGGCAGGAAATCCGCCCGCCGCAGCTTCAGATCCATAAAGCGCGCCATGTAAAGAACCGCCAGCAGCACGCTCACCGCCTGGGCCAGGACGGTGGCGAGGGCCGCCCCGGCCGCTCCCAGGCGGCAGGGGCCGATGAAAAGGACGTCCAGTCCTACGTTGAGGATCCCGGCGGCCATCACAAAGAACATGGGATGTCTGGTGTCTCCCAGTCCCCGGTAAATGCTGCTCAGCACGTTGTATGCGGTGATGAACGGTACGCCGAGAAAGCAGATGACCACATACCGCTTTGCCTCCGCAAACGCTTCCGGCGGAACGGACAGAACCGACAGGATCCCCTCTGCCGAGCACAGCAGAAGCCCCGTCAGGAGAAGCGCGGCGGCGGAAAAGACGATCGCGGTGTTGCCGATGATGCCCGCCACGGCTTTTTGGTTTCCCTCCCCAATGGAGCGGCTGATGCCGATGGTGCTTCCCATGGCCAGCCCTACCACCACGACCGTCAGCATGTGGGTGAGCTGGCTTCCCACCGAGACGGCGGTGATGGTGGACGCGCCGTTGAATTGTCCGGTGATGAACAGGTCCGCCAGACCGTAGAATGTCTGCAAAAAGCAGGACAGCAGGTAAGGGACCGAAAAACGCACCAGATTCCTGAAAATATTTCCTTCTGTCAGATGATAGGTATCCATAAGAGCTTCTCTTTTCGTGTTACTTTCTGTCGCGGATTTCCCCGTGGAGAGTCTGGAGCGACTTCACTTCGCTGTTTCCGTGGGCTTTCACATAATGGATCCCGCTGGCGGTGGCCATGGCGGCGGCAATCGTGGTCATGTAAGGCACCTTGGCCTTTATAGCGGCCTTGCGCAGATAGCTGTCGTCGTGGACGCTGTCCTTTCCGATGGGCGAGTTGACGATCAGATCGATCTTGCCGTTGGTGATGAGATCCAAAATGTTGGGACGGCCCTCATACAGCTTGTTTACCTTTTCGGCGGGGATCCCGGCTCCGGTGATCTGTTCGTAGGTCTTGCCGGTGGCCGCGATGTGGAAGCCGTCCTCGGCAAACTGTCTAGCCACCTCCACGACCTCCTCCCGATCCTTTCGATTGACGGAGATCAGCACCGTGCCCTCCAGGGGAAGCTGGGACTGGGTCGCCTCCTGCGCCTTGTAGAACGCTTCTCCATAGGAGCGGGACAGGCCCAGCACCTCGCCGGTGGAACGCATCTCCGGCCCGAGGATGGGATCTACCTCCTGGAACATATTGAAGGGGAATACCGCTTCCTTTACACCATAGTAGGGAATCTCCTGCTCCTTCAGGGAGGGAACGGGCGAAGGTCTGCCGGTCAGCTCCGCGGTGAGGATCTCTGTGGCCAGGGGAACCATGCGGATGTTGCACACCTTGGATACCAGGGGAACGGTGCGGGACGCGCGGGGATTGGCTTCCAGCACATAGACTCTGCCGTTCTCGATGGCGTACTGCATGTTCATCAGGCCCTTCACGTGCATTTCTTCCGCGATTCTGCGGGTGTATTCCTTGATCACCGCTACGTTTTCCTCCGAGATGTGAACGGACGGAATGATACATGCGGAGTCGCCGGAGTGGATGCCGGCCAGCTCGATGTGTTCCATTACCGCCGGCACAAAAGCGTGGGTTCCGTCGCTGATGGCGTCGGCCTCGCACTCCATGGCATGATTGAGGAAGCGGTCGATCAGGATCGGGCGGTCCGGAGTCACGCCCACCGCGGCGTTCATGTATTCCGTCATGCTCTCGTCGTCGTATACCACCTCCATGCCGCGTCCGCCCAGCACATAGGAGGGACGTACCATCACCGGATAACCGATCTTTGCGGCGATCGACAGGGCCTCCTCCACAGTAGTGGCCATACCGGACTCCGGCATGGGGATATCCAGCTTTTCCATCATGGCGCGGAACTGGTCGCGGTCCTCCGCCAGGTCGATGACGGAAGGGGAGGTCCCCAGAATCTTCACGCCGTTTTT
Organism: uncultured Acetatifactor sp.; assembly: GCA_947584035.1. Classification (GTDB taxonomy): domain Bacteria; phylum Bacillota; class Clostridia; order Lachnospirales; family Lachnospiraceae; genus Acetatifactor. The sequence continues at coordinate 8,588 of CANPWJ010000069.1, forward strand.
CTCCAGATCCGCCGCCAGATTCAGGGGGGTCTGGCCGCCGAACTGGGCGATGACGCCCAGGGGCTGTTCCTTCCTGTAAATGCTGAGCACATCCTCCAGCGTCAGGGGCTCAAAGTAAAGCTTGTCGGAGGTGTCGTAGTCCGTGGAAACGGTCTCCGGATTGCAGTTGACGATGATCGTTTCGAAGCCCAGCTTCTTTAACGCCAAAGAGGCGTGTACACAGCAGTAGTCAAACTCGATCCCCTGGCCGATGCGGTTGGGGCCGCCGCCCAGGATCATAATCTTGGGTTTGCTGCTGTCCACCGGATTTTTGTCCGGCGCATTGTAGGTGGAGAAATAGTATGCGCTGTCCTGCGTGCCGCTCACATGGACGCCCTCCCAGGCCTCCTCTACGCCGAGAGCGATCCGGCGCGTGCGGACCTCTTCCTCTGTGATCTCCAGGATCTGGCTTAAATATTTGTCGGAGAAGCCGTCCTTCTTTGCCTGGATCAGCAGCTCGTCCGGGGGAAGGGATCCTTTGGATGCCAGAAGCTGCTCCTCTTCTTCCACCAGCTCCTTCATCTGCTCGATGAACCAGCGTTTCACATGTGTGATCTCGTGGAGCTCTTCCACGGTGGCTCCCTTGCGCAGCGCCTCGTACAGAAGGAAGTGGCGTTCGCTGGAGGGTGTGATCAGCAGGGAGAGCAGCTTGTCCTTTGACAGAGTGTCAAAGTCCCGGGCATGTCCCAGGCCGTAACGCCCGGTCTCCAGGGAGCGGATCGCCTTCTGGAAGGCTTCCTTGTAGGTCTTACCGATACTCATAACCTCGCCCACCGCGCGCATCTGGGTGCCCAGCCTGTCCTCCACGCCCTTGAATTTTTCAAAGGCCCAGCGGGCAAACTTGATCACCACGTAATCGCCGTCCGGCACATAGCGGTCCAGCGTGCCGTATTTTCCGCAGGGGATATCCTTCAGCGTCAGCCCGGATGCCAGCATGGCGGAGACCAGAGCGATCGGGAATCCGGTCGCCTTGGACGCAAGGGCGGAGGAACGGGAGGTGCGGGGATTGATCTCGATCACTACGATGCGGTCGCTCTTGGGGTCATGGGCGAACTGCACGTTGGTGCCGCCGATCACCTGAACGGATTCCACGATCCGGTAAGCCTGCTCCTGCAGCCGCCGCTGGGTCTCCTCCGAGATGGTCAGCATGGGGGCGGAACAGAAGGAGTCTCCCGTGTGAACGCCCATCGGGTCTATATTCTCAATAAAGCACACTGTGATCATATTGTTGTCGGCGTCGCGCACCACTTCCAGCTCCAGCTCTTCCCAGCCGAGAACCGATTCTTCCACCAGCACCTGCCCCACCAGGCTGGCCTGAAGCCCCCTGGCGCACACGGTTTTTAACTCCTCCCGGTTGTAGACCAGCCCGCCGCCGGCGCCGCCCATCGTGTAGGCCGGCCGAAGGACTACCGGGTAGCCCAGGCTTTCGGCGATCCGCAGGGCCTCCTCCACACTGTAGGCCACCTCGCTGCGCGCCATCTCAATGCCGAGAGCGTTCATCGCGTTTTTAAACTCAATACGGTCCTCACCCCGCTCGATGGCATCCACCTGTACGCCGATCACCTTCACCTGGTACTTGTCCAGGATGCCGGCCTTGTTTAGCTCCGCGCGCAGATGCAGCCCGGACTGCCCGCCC
>CANPWJ010000070.1 GCA_947584035.1 uncultured Acetatifactor sp.
CAGGCCGCCCTGCTGATTGGCAAGATCCATCAGCACCTGGGTTCGCTCTCTGGCCTGTCCGTTCTCATAGGTCACATCCTGGCAGTCCGCATCCTGCCCGATATCCTCAAAATGCCGGAGGACGGAAGCACGGATATCCACCTCCCGCAGGGAGACTCCCAGCGTCCTGGCCAGCTTACAGGCATTTTCATACGTGCGGTCCGTGGTGCCGAAGCAGGGCATCGTCACCGCCAGGATCCCCGTCCGGTCCAGGGAGAGCAGATCGAAGGCCCGCACCGTCACCAGAAGCGCAAGCGTGGAATCCAGCCCACCGGAGATCCCGATCACCGCCCGCCGGATCCCCGTGTGATCCAGACGCTTTTTCAGGCCGTAGGACTGGATGGAGAGGATCTCCTCACACCGGCGGTTCCTCTCCGCCTCGTCGCCCGGCACAAAGGGCATACATCCAAAGGTCCTGTCCAGCCTTGTCTCCTCCACGGTCAGGCGAAACGGCACCACCTCATAAGGCAGGTCTAACTCTTTCCCAAAAGTCCCCATCCGTCTGCGCTCGGAGCGGATCTTCTGCACGTCCACATCCCCGTAGACGGTCTCCCCCATAAACCGCTTGGACTGCGCAAGGATCACGCCGTTCTCCGCGATCAGGTTATGCCCTCCAAAGACCAGATCCTGCGTGGACTCCCCTTCCCCCGCTGAAGCGTAGACATATCCGCACAGAAGCCTTCCGCTGGCGGATTTCACCAAAAGCTCCCGGTAGGCGTCCTTCCCCACCGTCTCGTTGGAGGCGGAAAGGTTGGCCAGGATGGTGGCGCCCATCCGCGCGTGATCCGTTCCCGGAGGATCCGCCACCCAGAGATCCTCACAGATCTCACAGCCCACCGTGAGTCCCGGCACATTGGCACATTCAAAGAGCAGATTCGCGCCGAAGGGGATCTGTCTGCCGTCCAGGCAGAAGGGCACCGGCTCCCGGTTTCCCTCCGCGAAGTGCCTTCCCTCATAAAATTCCGCGTAGGAGGGAATGTTGACCTTAGGGACCATCCCCAGGATCTCCCCGTTGTTCAGCACCGCAGCCACATTGTAGAGTCTGCCGTCCCGCTCCACCGGGAGCCCCACCAGCACCAGCGCGTCCTTGCCCCTGGTGGCCTCCGCCACTCTCCGAAGCGCCTCCAGCGCCTCCCTTAAGAGCAGCCCCTGCAGGAACAGGTCGCCGCAGGTATAGCCGGTCAGGCACAGCTCCGGAAACACGATGATCCTGGCTCCCCGGCCACACGCCTCCTCCAGCTTTTCACAGACCTCCCCGGCGTTGTATGCCGGATCCGCCACTTTAATCCTGGGCGTCACCGCCGCCGTCTTGATAAAACCCTGTCTCATAAATTTTTTTCAACTCCTCCACGCCAAACACATAGCTTGTGTTGCAGAACTGGCACTTTACCTCGATCTCTTCCCCGTCCCGGATCATGGAGGAAAGCTCCTCCCGTCCGGTACTGAGCAGTACCTTCTCGATCTTCTCCCGGCTGCAGCTGCAGGAAAACTGTACCGGGATCCGATCCGTCACCTGGGGAGACAGGCCCTCCAGCAAAAGCTCCAGCATCTGCTCCGGCGAGTTCCCCGCGTCTAGGATGGACGTGACCGAGCTCACCCGGGACAGGTTCTGCTCCAGCCGCCCGATGACGCTCTCCTCCGCGTAAGGCATCAGCTGCAGGATAAAGCCCCCCGCCTGACGCACGGTATTGTTCCGTTCCATCAGGACGCCCAGACCCACCGAGGAGGGCACCTGCTCCGACGCCGCGAAGTAGTACGTCAGATCCTCCGCGATCTCGCCCGTCTGAAGCTCAGTCTGTCCAACATAGGGCTCTTTTAACCCCATATCCTTGATCACGCTGAGATATCCTCTGCCCACCGCCCCGGACACGTCCAGCTTTCCGTTCGGCTTTGGGGGCAGGAGCACATCCGGCACATTGGCGTATCCCTTTACGTTCCCATGGGAGTCGGCGGTGACGGTAAGCCCGCCGGCCGGCCCGTCCCCCTTCACCTGCAGGGTCAGGATGTCCTGCCCGCCCTTCAGCATGGCGCCCATCATAGCGCCCGCCGACAGAAGCCTTCCCAGCGCTGCCGTGATCACCGGGCTCGTATTGTGGGCCTGTCTGGCCCTCTCCGCCACGCCCCTCGTGGTACAGGCGAAGGCTCTGATCTGTGCGTCCGCCGCCGCGGCGCGGACCATATAATCCGTCATACTTCCCTCCTGGCGATCATATATACCCGCTGGCTGACCTCCGTGACCGCCTGTCCGGTGTCCGCGTCCAGCATCTCCACCATGGAAAGACCGGCGTCCAATACCAGCCGCCGCATCTGTTCCACCCGATATCCCCTCTGAAGATGCGTCTCCGTAAACCGCCGGAAGAGCTCTCCCTCCCGGCGCACAAAGACCGTCAGATCGTACTCGTTGATCCCGGTCTTACGGTCATAAAAGTTCTCCCAGATAAAGCTGCAGTCCTCCCGGTTCTCCGCGATAGTGGCATCGCCGATCACCTCCCGGTACTTATACTCCGTGTTGAAGTCAAAGAGGAAGATCCCGCCCGGATAGAGATACTTTTTCACCGAGGCAAAGAGCTTTTGCAGCTCTTCCTCCTCCAAAAGGTAATTGACCGAGTCACAGACGCTGACCATCGTCCCCACCGTGCTGTACAGATCCAGCTCCCGCATATCCTGCAGCAGATACAGGATCTCGGAGCCATGCCTTCCCTTCTTGTCCATGGCCACATTCAGCATGGCGGGCGAATTGTCCACGCCGATCATATCGTAGCCCCGCTCGTACAGCAGCTCCGTGAGCGTCCCCGTACCGCACCCCAGATCCACCACCAGATTCCGCTCCGATTCCAGAGCATCCTCCGCGTCCCGCACAGGCTTGGAGATCCCGTACCGCTCGATCGCGTCCACGATAAAGCTGCACCACTTCCCGTAGGGAGTATCGTCCATCAATTCATCGTACACATAAGCAAAATCCTGATAGGCTTCCATTCTTTCACCCGTTATTCTCCCAACTTCAGGGCGATCACAAAGCCAACCGCCAGAGCAATCACCCCGGTCAGCGCGCGCAGGACGGTGACCGCCGGGAACGTCCCCATGGCGATGATCGCCACCGGGGATGCCACGATCAGGCCGATGATCGCCCAATAAGCGTACAGGGGAAATCGCTCAAAGATGATCTCGATCAGCTTGGCGATGGCGAAAATGCCGATCACCACTCCCACGCCAAAGGGCGCCAGCACCCCGATGCCCTGGAGGATCCCGGCCATGTCAAAGGCCGCCAGGGACCGGATAAAGTCGTTGATCGCGGTCAGGATCGGATTGTAGTACCCTATCAGCAGAAGGACCATGGAACCGCTGACGCCGGGAATGATCATGGTGGCGGAGGCGATGACGCCCACGCCAAAGAGCTTTGCCACATTGACCGCGTTGAACGTCAGGCTTGCCGCGCTTCCCTCGGTCTCCCCCAGAATGGCAAGACCCGCCACCAGCGCGAAAAAGACCAGAAAGGAGAGGAGGTGTCCCGGCTTTACCCGGTTCCCCTTCACCTTTTTCCAGATGGCCGGGAGGCCGCCCACGATCAGGCCGATAAACAGCAGATTGGTCTGAATGGGAAAATGGGCGAATAAATATTCCAGCCCGAAGGAGCTTGCGATAATCGCGATCCCCATGCCGACCGCGATCGGGAGCAGAAAGAGCACGCTCTTCTTAAACTCGCTGAATAAGTGTGTGATACAGTGGATCAGCTTGTCATAGATCCCCATGGCCACCATCATCGTACCGCCGCTGACGCCGGGAATAATGTTTGCAATACCAATCACCATGCCTTTTAAAATACGTTTGATCATGTTCTTCTCCGTTTCTTTTTTGATTCTTATACCGCGCTATGGGCGGTTCCCCAGATATTCTCTCAAAAACGCCAGCAGACGATCCATCTGTTCGTCCGTTCCTATAGTAACGCGCAGGAAGTTGGAGATCCTGGGCTTATCCCAATGCCGCACATAGATGTCGGCCTCCCGCAGCGCCTGGAAGATCGAAAGGGCCGGGACCGTCCTGTGGGTGACAAAGAGAAAGTTCGCCTGGGAATCCGGGAAGGAAAAGCCGAGCTCTCGCATCTCGCCCTTCACCCGCTCCCTGGTAGCCGCGATCCTGCCCGTGGTCTCCCGGAAATAGGCGTCGTCCCTCACCGCCTCCACCCCCAGCACCTGGGCCGGCAGATTCATGGTGTAGGAGTTAAAGGAAAATTTGACGTCCTTCAGACAGCCGATCAGCTTCTCACTGCCGATGCAGAAGCCAATGCGCAGCCCGGCCATCGCCCGGGACTTGGAAAAGGTCTGCACCACCAGCAGATTCTCATAGGTCTCCAGCAGCGGCAGCGCGCTGACGCCGCCAAAGTCGATATAGGCTTCGTCCACGATCACCACCACATCCGGGTTGGCCCGGAGGATCTCCTCCACCGTCTCCAGGCGCTCCAGCACCCCGGTAGGCGCGTTGGGATTGGGGAAGATGATCCCCCCGTTTTCCTGCCGGTAATCCTCCGGCTGGATGTGCCACTCCTCATCCAGCGCGCAGGTCCGATACGGAATACGGTACAGATTCGCCCACACATCGTAGAAGGAATAGGTCACGTCCGGGAACAGGATGGGCCGCCCGCTGTTAAAGAACGTCAAAAAGGCCAGGGACAGCACGTCATCGGAGCCGACTCCCACAAAGACCTGTTCCCGGTTCACCCCGTAACGCTCCGCCAGTGCCTCCACCAGGGGCGTCGTATCCGCGTCCGGATAGAGGCGCAGCGCATTACAGTCCATCTGCCGCGCCAGCCTGGCCACTCCCGGCGCCGGCGGATAGGGACATTCGTTCGTATTCAATTTGATCATGTGCTCCTTGTGGGGCTGCTCACCCGCCACATAGGGAACCACTCTCCGCACATTCTCTTCCCAGCTCATCGCATATCTCCATTCTGTCTTTTCCGGTGTCCGCCCGGGCAGCCGCTCAGCCCCGGACCCGCGCCAGCTCCTCCCGGTAGAGGGCGCTCTCCTGCTCCATCTTAAGCGCGTCGTAGCACCGGATCAGCCCTTCCAGGCCGTCCACGTCTCCGGACGCCTTCCGCAGGACAGGCTCCGTCTCATACACCGCGTTGTAGTACCAGATAGCCGCCTCGTCATAGTCCTGCCGCTACTCATAAAAAAGTCCCAGCTCCAGATAGATCTCGGAGCATCCCTCCCCGGCGATCACCTTGGAGGCATACTTGAAAAAGTCCGCCACATCTCCGGCCAGCCGGGCGGCCCTCGCCGCCACCAGACAGCTCTCCGTCAGCTCCTCCGGGCCGCGCTCCACATCCGCCGCGGACTGACAAAAAAACGCTCTCGCCCGCGCAAAGTCCTCAGGGCCGCCGGAGAGGAACAGCTCCCTGGCGTACAGATTGTGCAGCCTTTTCGACAGGCGCACTCCCCGCCCGGTCTGCCGCAGGAACACCTGCAGATCCCGCCCCGCGTGGCTTTCCTCCGGCAGATGGGTGACCACAATGTCACTGTCAAAAACCATGGGCGTAAGGCGCACCATTTCGTGAACGGGCTCCTCCCACACAAACTCCCGCTGCCGTTTGAACAGCTTGGGCCGGTACTCCTCGTCAAAATTGTAGACCGTCCCAAACTGCAGCTGGTTCCCGTACTTCATCTGGACGATCTCAATCTCCGGGAACAGGTTTTCCTTCAGGACGCGGAAGCGCTCCCGGTTCTCCTCCGAGAGCACCTCGTCCGCATCCGCCGAATAGATGTATTCCTTCGTCGCCTTGGAAAACGCAAAATTCCGCGCCGCGGAAAAATCGTCCACCCAGGCAAAATCATAGATCCGGTCCGTGTAGGACGCGGCGATCTCTTTCGTCCGGTCCGTGGAGCCCGTGTCCACCACGATCACCTCGTCCACCAGGTCCGCCACGCTGTCCAGGCACCGCCCCAGCACCCTCTCCTCGTTTTTGACGATCATACAAAGGGAAATCGTAATCATATGCTCTCCTATAGAACCTTGGACAAAAATTCCTGAAGCCTGGGGCTCTGGGGATTGTTGAAAAATTCCTGGGGCTCATTCTCCTCCACAATGTTCCCGCCGTCCATGAACAGCACCTTGGTGCCAACCTCCCTGGCAAACCCCATCTCATGCGTCACCACCACCATGGTCATCCCGCTCTCCGCCAGCTCCTTCATCACCTCCAGGACCTCGCCCACCATCTCCGGATCCAGCGCGGAGGTCGGCTCGTCAAACAGCATGACCTTGGGATTCATAGCGAGGGAGCGCACGATGGCGATCCGCTGCTTCTGGCCGCCGCTTAAGGAGGCCGGGTAGGCGTCCGCCTTGTCCGACAGCCCCACTCTCTGCAGGAGCTTTAAGGCGTTCTCCCTGGCCTCCTCCTCCCCCATCAGCTTCAGGGTGGTGGGCGCCAGGGTAATGTTCTTCAGGATGGTCAGGTTGTTGAACAGATTAAAATGCTGGAACACCATCCCCATATGTCTGCGGATCTCGTTGACGTCCGCCTTGGGGGAGGTGATCTCCTGCCCGTCAAACCAGATCTGTCCGCTGGTGGGTCTCTCCAGCAGATTCAGGCAGCGCAGGAACGTACTCTTTCCGGAGCCGGAGGGCCCCACCACCACGATCTTCTCCCCGGGATGAATGTGATAATTCACTCCGCGCAGAACGTGGTTGTCTTGAAATTGCTTGTGCAGCTCTTTAACGATTATCACTCTTACGCAGCCTCCTCTCCAGCTTTGCCAAAAGGATCGTCAATATCTTGATGGTCACAAAATAGATCACCGCCGCTCCGATCAGAGGGGTAAACGCGTCGAACAGCGTGGAAGTCATCTGATTGGAGACGCGGGTCAGATCGCTCAGGCTCACATACCCCACAATGGCGGTCTCCTTGATGAGGACAATAAACTCGTTCCCCAGCGGAGGCAATATGTTTTTGAACGCCTGGGGGAGCACAATGTAGCGCATGGTCTGAAAATTGCTCAGTCCCAGCGACCGGCCGGCCTCCGTCTGGCCCTTATCCACCGCCAGGATGCCCGCCCGGATGACCTCCGCCACATAGGCGCCGGAGTTGATGGCAAATGTGAGGCTTGCCACCAGGATCCCGTTGTGGCTGCCGCTCATCACCACAAACCACATGATCAAAAGCTGCAGCACGGAGGGCGTCCCCCGGATAATATCGATATAAGCGTTGGCAATATGCGCAAAAAGGGTCGGCTTCCCGTTTTTCCGCGTTGAGATCTTCATAAAGGCGAGGATCGTTCCGATGATGATGCCCAGGATCGCGGCATAGAACGCCACCTGCATCGTCACGCCATAGCCCCTCAGATAGACCCTCCAACGGTCCTTCTCCAGGAAGGCCCTGTAAATATGCCGCCAGATCGAATCAAACCATTCCATATCGTACTCCCTTTCCCATGCCGACCGTCCTCGGCAGACATTACCTTCCTAATTGTACCAAAAAGAGGATAAAGGCACAAGCCATTATCCTCTTTTTTAAAAAATCCTTTTTTAAAAATCTCTTATGGGATCCGCTTACTCGACCCCTTCAATGTACTGGGCTACCAGCGCGTCAAACGTGCCGTCCGCCTTCAGCTCCTCCAGCGCCTGGTTGATCTGCTCCACCAGCGCGCTGCCCTTGGGAAGGGCGATCGCATAATTCTCAATGTCAAAGTTAAACTGCGCTCCGTCGATGGCCGTCACCTGGCCGGCGAAGTTGCTCTCAAACACCTGTGCCGGATTCTTGTCGATGATCACCAGATCCACTCTTCCGTTGAGCATATCGTTCACGGCATCCACCGCCTTGTCATACCGCTGAACGGTAGCGTTTCCGGCATCCTCCAGATCCGTTGCGATAAAATCTCCGGTGGTTCCAAGCTGTACGCCGATGGTCTTGCCGGTCAGGTCGTCCTCAGAAGCGGCCTCCACCCCTGCGGGAACGATCACATACTGAACCGCCTCATAATAAGGATCGGAAAAATCTACCTCCACCAGACGTTCCTCGGTAACGGTCATACCTGCGATGGCCGCATCGATCTTGTTGCCCACGGAAGCCACCAGGGAGTTAAACTCCATATCCTGAACCTCTACCTCCAGGCCCAGCTTCTCACCGATCGCTTTGATCAGCGCCACGTCAAAGCCGTCGGGCGTCCCGTCATCCCCCAGGTACTCAAAGGGAGGGAATGCGGCGTTGGTGCCGACGATCAGTCTGCCCTCCTCCAGAGTAGCGGGCGCCGCGTCATCCGAACCGGTTCCCGTGCTCTCCGTCTGGCTGGCAGTTCCTTCCTGCGCTTCCAATGTCGCCTCCTGCGTCGTGGAAGCCCCCCCGTTTGAGCTTGCGGGCTCGCTTCCGCACGCGGTCAATCCTGCGGCACACAGGACGGTTGCCAACAAAAATGCCATTCCTTTTTTCATAATGTTCTCCTCTCTATGCCGCAGCAGCGCTGCGGCATGTCCTTTTTATCCGCTTTACTATAGCACTTTCCCGCCGAAAAAGCAATCTCTGTTTTCAGAAAACATAAGCAGGAACATCCAAAAGGAAGCAATTATATAAGGAAGGAACGGCACCGGCCTCCTCAGATTTCCGTCCGCGCCGATGTTGTGTCCCACCCCCTGTACCGCCGCCAGCATCAAAAATGCCAGCCCCATGTGCAGCAGATATTCCAAGAGTCCCGCGCCCTGCGCTCCCAAAAGCAGAGCGCACGCGCAGAAGCCGTAAACGTCCGCTCTGCCGTAAAAGCGGGCAAACAGGCATCGCTGCAGCAGCACAAAGAAAAGAAGCGCCCTCCAATCCCCGCGGGAACCCGTCCCCATACCTGTCCCCACACCCCACCAGAGCCCCGCTCCTGCCATCAGCACCGGCCACCAGACAAAATCATAGACCATGCAGCACACCCGGTCCATCCGGCAGGCGGCAAGCAGTCCTCCGGCGGCAGCCCCCAAAAGCGGAGCGGCCGGCCGGACATCCTCCCCCGCCCGTTCCCCCAGAAGAACGATCAGCACTCCGTTTCCCGCGCACAAAAGCGTCCACAGGATCCGCTCCCTTCTGCCAGCGCCGGGAAAGGCTTCCCCGTCCAGGCGGCGGGCCGCTGCCAGACACCCCCAAAGCACCGCCTCCCCCCACAGCACGGTCCACACCAGCTCCATCCACATTTTATCCGCGGTCTCCTCTCTAGCGCAGTCTGCTTCTCAGATCGTCCAGAACCGTGCCGGACACACCCACTACGCTCAGGGAGGGATGTTCTTCCATCCGCAGCTCCCCCTTGTAGGCCCGCACGGTGATCTCGTAAGAAGCGTTGTCCGGCGCTCCCAGCGGGATCATAAACTGCAGCTTCTCCTCCTGCCGGTAAGCGGGCGTGTCCGCATAGTCAAAGCTCCGGTTCAGATCCGGATCCAGCTGCACAAGCTCCGGCGGGAATTCCACCTCCACCCGGTCTGCATACCCCCAGGTGACAACGGTGAGGATCCCGCTTTCCCCGCACTGAAACACCGGATCATGGGGCGCCAGGATGCGCTCGATCCTGCTGCTTAAGTCAAACTCCGTCGTCCCGGCGCTCTGGCTTGCCGCATTTCCCACATTGTCCACCGCACAGGCGGTCACGGTAAAGTCCCCGCTGAAAATCGGCTCATCCCGCGTGATGTCCAGACGGACGGCACCGTCCGGCCCGGGCCGGTAGATTTCCCGGGCCGTATTGTCCCGGTTGTAGACCTCCAGGTAGAAATCTCTGACACCGCTGAGCGCATCCTCCGCGGTCACACAGAGGGACACCGTTCCATCCCGCCGATCCAGCAGAGAGACCCCATCCAGTGCCTCCAGCCCCCGGATCACAGGCGCCGTTCCATCCCCGGTCACCGTCAGACCATTTTCCACATCCAGGCTGTGCTCGGAGTACACGATCTCCCCCTGCCAGTCCGCGCCGGCCACGGGCATGATCGTCACAGGGATCCCGTCCGCCTCCCTGCCCAGCACAAACGCCTGGGAAACCGAGAGCTCCCGATTCCAGTCCGCCCGGCCCGCCTGTGTGAGCGGATAGGCGGACAGCGGGGTTTCACCGGTGGCCGCAAGCGTCCAGCCTCCGGGAGCGATCGCAAAGCTTC
>CANPWJ010000071.1 GCA_947584035.1 uncultured Acetatifactor sp.
TCATTTTACCATTTTTTCTCAAAAGAGCCCATTCCTGACTGAAAATAGTGCGAATTATTTTTTCCTTGCAAAGCTGTCTCCTTCTCCCCTCTCAGAATGTAAGTTTACTCCATCAACATCTACAATCCCCCTTTACATTATTTTCAAAAATAGTTATACTATATTTATACTACATTTAAAAGCAACCTCACACAAGCCAAAACCACATGCGAAAGGGAGAACACACCATGGGAAAAAAGAAAGCGAAGCTCCTCTCTATTCTGTTTACTCGGATCCTGCCGTGTCTCGTCCTGATGAGTCTGGGACTGCCTGGCCCCATCCTCTCTGCTGCCGGCCAGACAGCGTCGCAGCCATCCACGGGCGAAGAGACAGAGAAACTCACCGCGGACGATCTTGCGTTACACATTTACGACAATGGAACCGGAAGTATCCATGTGCGGAAAGCTAACACCGGTTATAAATACGCCCTTTTGAACAGCAGCGGGGAAGATCTCAGCGGATGGCAGGATCCGGAAGCGGGCCGGGTCATCTTTGAGAATCAGGAGACGGGCAAGGGATACTCCGTGGTATTCAGCCCTGATGAGTGGACAACGGATATTACTCCGGATGATTGGGCAAAGACAGCAATCCATTTCGATCTTCCCGATTACGACGACGCTATAGAAAAAACCTTTGTCAATCCTCAGGACGTGGAGCGCAGCAAGGATGGCACCATCATCTGGATCTACTCGACACACCAGGACTGTGAGTACGCCCTGTATGAATATTATTCGGATGAGCTGATGACGGAATGGAAACCCGGCACGGCAGGAGTCGTTGTCTTTACCGGCCTGAAGCCTTACCTGGACTATAACGTCCGCGCCCGGATCACGGGTACGGGACCAAAACCGGAAATCATCCCCGATAAGACGCTGCCTGAGCCGGGGGCGGATGTGATCGTAGGAGAATGTTCCTTCGACGATCTGTCCGGCTATGGCCTGATCCACATATGGGCGGCGCCCGGCCATGGTTACGCGCTTCTCGGAGCGGATAAGAAACCCCTGTCAGAGGAGCAAATGGCACAGTGGAATGTGTTCGTTAAGGATCAGTATGAGCAGGAAATCTATCCGGATAACGGATATTATCAGATCAAGGAGGGCGGACGGATCACCTTCTCCGTACCCGCCGGGGGCTCCTATCATATGGGCGTAAGGCTGCCTGACGGTGAAACCACTGTATCCAATCAGGTATTTCAGGTAAAATCTGTAAACAAAAACTATTGGTATGAGTATGTCATTCCCAAGGGAAAATCCAGGGAGGAGGGCTTCTACAGGCTGGTGATCTATCCGGCCTGTCCCGAAGTGGTATACAAGCTGAGCGCAATCCACTCCTTCATCCATTTCATAGACCGGTATGAAAAAGTTAAGCCTGGGGGAGAACATCGGGTAATATTCAGTCCGGTAAACGGCTTCCTGGAATTCGTGATCACGGCGCAGCCTATCCCCCTGACGCTTACCGGGTCGCCGGAGGAGGAGCTGTTTGGGGACGATCTATGGGGCAGCTCGGTATGGACCGGCGATGTATCCGGCGGGGATGTATCCAGCGGGGACGTGCCGGCAGGCGATGTGTCCGGCGGTGACATGTCTGGCGGCAACGTGTCCGGCGGCGATATCGTGGTAAGGGTACCTCCGTTGTTGAAACAATTTGTGGGATTGACGGAGCAGGAGGTGTCGCGCAGTTCGGACGGAAAAGAGATCACCGTAGAAGGAACGCCCGGACAGCAATACGCGCTGGCGGATCCCATCTCAAATGAACTTCTCAGCTCGTGGTGCGATGCGGAAAACGGGGAAGTAAACTTTCATTCCCTGGATCCGGCGGCAGCTTATCTGATTCTGGCCCAGCTCCCGGCCACGGAAAACAGTGTCTGTGTGTTCCAGCCGGAAGGCGTTTACGTGCCGGGCACAGCCTCCGGCGGCGGGGATGTCAGCGGTGGGGATGTATCCGGCGGGGACGTCAGCGGCGGCGATGTTGGAGGCGGTGATACTGGCGGCGGATCCGACGGGGAAGGACAGGCAGTCCACCTGACAGCGAAAATGTACCAGAGCATAAACGGCGGTGATTCCAGCATCCTGGATCAGTCCGTTCAATTTGGAGACTCCGTGCGCTATACCCTTGTCGCCGAAAACTATGGGGACAGCGATACTTCCCAGGTGGTTATCACTGACCAGATCCCGGAGGGTATGCTCCTGCAGGAGGGATCCATCTCCGGGGGCGGCGTTTACGACTCCGAGACCCGCACGATCACCTGGAAGCCTTACCTTGACCGATTTGATGCGGAAAACGGGGCCGGCAGGGTCAGCCTCCAGTTCCAGGTAACGGTTGAATCGGGCCGCCAAAAGACCAGCTACAGCAATCGGGCCTATGTAGAGCAGACGGGCGCGGCCATCGACACCTCCAACACGGTTTATGCTTCCACTCCCGCCATAACGATTGCCAAAAAGACAGCTGGCGCCTCCAAAAATCCGCAGATTCCCTTTCTCTTCACGATGCACCTGATCCCGCCGCAGGGATGCGAGATCGATCCCAGCAAAATCGTGTGCACAAATGGGACGACTACTTTTTCCAAGACCGCGGAGGGGGATTATGTGGCCCATTTCTGGCTTTCGGACAGACAGCTGTTAAAATTCATCGGTCTGCCGGAGGGCACCCAGTATCGGGTGGAGGAACGCCGCTCCAACATGGATCGTTATACGACCACCGTGAAGGATGTGACGGGAACGGTGGTGACGGATGAGTGGGGCGACCAATATGCCGGCACGGGAACGGTTCCCTCAGACGGAACGGATGTGGCCGTCCTGTTCCTGAACACCTGGCAGTAGCGCTCTGTGCTCTCCCGCGGGGGCAAGGAGTCAAAAAACAGGGATCCGAATGGATTTCCTGATAACAACGAGGGTGTCCCAAAAGTCATTTGAAATGACTTGAGGGACACCCTCTTCTTTGTCCTTATGCTCCGTGTCTCACTCCAGGTCCTCCCCCGCTTCCTTCAGCTTATCCTGCAAGGTGCTCTCCAGCACCAGAAACGCGGGAAGGAAGCTGTCACGGATCAACAGCAGCAGTTCGTCAATTTCATCTTCGTTATAGAGATGCGCGGCGGTATTGCGCTTCTTCAACATCGTGAGCCAGACAGCGGAATCCTCTACAAAACCAAGCTTATATCCCAGCTGCAGGATCTCTCTGGGAGAGCCCGTATCGGCTCCCTCGGCGCCGTGGATCCGCAAGATCGCCTGCAGCGCCTTCCAGGAAAGCTCAAAGGTCAGGCAGAACTGTCCAATTACGCCCATCCGATAGATCTCATTGTCGTCTGCAAATTCAAAGTCCGCGTTTTTCAGCACATCCAGGCAATTTGTAAAATTGTCAAGCTTTTTCATACAGCGTTACCCCATCTCTCTCAATTTCTCTTTTTAACTCATCGGAAACGCCCGAATCCAAATTGACCACATCAAAAGTCAGAAGAGAATGGAGCTTTTCTTTGATATCCCAATAAAACGCGTCAAAATTTCCGCCGATCACGGCAATATCGATATCGCTTCTCTCCGTGTGGGTCCCTCTCGCCCGGGAGCCAAACAGGATTACCTTATGAATTCCGTTTTCCCGGGCGTAGCGGGAAATTTCCCGCACCACCCTTTCCGGGATGCCATGCGCCATATCGAATCGCTCCTATAAGATCTCTGCCCTTACCGCTTGATATCGTAATTCATATTCATCAGATTGCGGATGCTCTGCACGTCATCCGTAATGTTGGCGTCGCCCCGGATGGTGTGCTTGATCACGCTGCTGGCCACGGCGAAATTCACCATATCCATCGGCTTGTAATCGTGCATCATGGCGTAGATCAGACCGCTTGCAAACGCGTCGCCCCCGCCCACTCTGTCCAGGATATTGAAGGTGAAGAGCTTGCTCTCAAACGTGTGGTTCTCATACCAGAGGAACGCCTTCAGGCTGTTCTCGCTTCCGCTGTGGGCGTAGCGCACATGACGTGCGATGCACCGCAGGTTTGGATAACGCTCCACAAACTTGCGGAAGATCTCATCCTCCTGCTCATAGCTGGGCTGAAGGGGCACACCGTCCTTCACATCCCCCTTGGAGTGGTCGTTCTCATCCTTCCACAGATGATAAGGCTCGATCCCCAGAAGCACATCCACATAAGGCAAGCACTCCGTACAGAAGTCCCGGGCCTCCTCCCAGCTCCAGAGCTTGCTGCGGAAGTTTCCGTCAAAGCTGACCGTCAGCCCCTTCTCCTTGGCCACCTTCAGGCTGTCCATGATCAGCTGGCGGCAGTTCGGCGCCAGCGCCGGCGTGATGCCGCTCAGGTGCAGCCAGGTAAAGCCATCCAGAAGCTGATCCAGATCCACCTTGCTGAAATCGTACTCTGTGATCGCACTGTGCTTCCTGTCGTAGGTGACCTTGCTGGGCCGGATCCCGTAGCCGGTCTCCAGATAATAGCTTCCCAGACGGTGCGTCGGAGTCTCTTCCGGAGTGCTCAGAATCATCGGCGTACAGTGCACATCGTTGCTCCGCAGCATACGGACGGCACTCTTTCCCACGCTGTTGTTGGGCACCACACTGAAAAAGGTACTGTCTATCCCCAGATTGGCCAGCGCCAGGGCGATGTTGGCCTCGCTCCCGCCATAGCTCGCCTCAAAGTTGGTGGCGGTGCGGATCTTCTCATAGTTGGGCGGCGTCAGTCTCAGCATGATCTCGCCGATCGTAATAAATTTGTTGGTCATGTCATTGTCGCGTAACAGTGGGTTATAATGCTCCATAGAAACCTCCTTCTCGCACTGGATGATCGTAAATGCAGCGGCATGGTCCGTGCCCGCTTACCCGTTACTTTTATTTTAAAATACTTGGCAGAGTATTTCAATAGACAATTTCATCTGCGGGACCAGATCAGGGGCTCAAATTCCTTCCGCAGAAGCTTTACAACGCGTCTGCTCTCCTCCGGCGCGACGGTATAGGTGTATCGGCCCTCCTCGCTGCCGAAGGTGACCACCCGTTCCACCTGCAGCTGCTCCCGCAGGTAGCGGATCATATTCTCCTTGGTGGCATTGTGGTTAAAGATCTTCAGATGACTGTACCCCGGATGGTTCCGGGACGCATACCGGATCACCTTCAGCTGCCCTGCAAGCCCGCTCTCCTCCAGCGCCCGGTGCAGCTCCTCCAGGCGCTCTGTCCGCTCCACCACATGGAAGTACACCACATCCTCCCCCGGCGGAAGCTCCCTTTTCACATAATTGCGGTAGACGGAGCGCCGATCCTCCCGTATCACCTGATTGTACACCTCATTGTCCGACTCCTGGTAATAAATGACAAGCGTGTCGTCTATTATCACATTGGAAAACCAGTTCATCCCCCGCTGCCGCAAAAGGCCGCTCACCACCTCCGCCGTTTTGTTGGAGATCACATAGGACCGGACATAACGGTTCTCCGCCACATCGTAGAGCGCCGCCCCATCCATGACAATGGCCGGCAGCCGCAGCTCCACATGTTCCAGCCGTTCCTTCAAAACCGCCGGAGTGTGGACGGTGGCGATGGTAAACTGGGCCCCGTCGTCGATCATGCGGTTCAGCTCCACTCTGCTGTACCCGGACAGCAGGGACTTCTCATTCAACAGCGTGTCGTCCAGCCCGGAGATAAAAAGCACCTTCCGGTTGCGCCTTCTGGGCAGACGAAAGGAATTAACCGCCACACCGATCACGATACCGATCATCGTGTCCAAAAAACGGTTCCATACAAACAGATACGGGTTGGCGTCCGCAATATGATTGATCACAATGCTCAAGTAGACCACATTGGAGAAATAGGCCGCCTCGCGCTTGCGGATCACCACCGTGACGTAGAGCACCACACCCACCATCAAGGAGATCACCACCCCGTGCACCAGCTGCTGCGGCCTAGTCTCTATGGACAAATTGGGAAACAGAAGGATCGTCACCAGCCCCGCCAGCGCGCCCACCACGGTGCCGATGGTACGCTGAACGGCGTTTACCCTCGTCTCCCTGGCGGAATCCCGCATACACCAGATGGCCGCAATGTGGGAATAGAACGCCACTGTCACATCCCCCCGCAGGATCTCCACCACAAAGCAGAGAAAGACCGCGACCACCGTCTTGACAATGCGCATCCCCACCGGCGGCATATAGTCCCTGACCGCAAATTTCCTCTCCCCTGCTCTCATTCCATCCCTCCCACACCTGCCCTGTCCTGCGCTCCACCTGCAAATGGGGTTAGCCGTGTAACCCCATCAGATCCCGCAGCACCTCTTTTGCCTTCTCCAGCTGATTATCCACCGGATTCTCCTCGTCATAATAGGCTTCGCCGTCAAACGCACACTCCACATCCGGCACGATCCCCGTCCCGTGGATATTGCGCCCCTTCGGCGTATAATAGCTGCTGATGGTAATCTTCACTGCCGAGCCGTCGGAGAAGGGCAGGATCTGCTGCACGATCCCTTTTCCGAAGGTGGTCGTTCCCACTAACGTCCCCACGCCGTAGTCCTGGATCGCTCCGGCCAGGATCTCCGCGGCGCTGGCGGAATTCATATCCACCAGCACGACCATGGGCACATCGATCTCCCGCTTCCCGTCGCAGCGATACTCCTCCCGCTTGCCGTTCTTATCCTCCGTGTATACAATCAGGCCCTCCGGCAGAAGGGACTGGGCGATGCGCACCACCGCGCTCAGGTTCCCCCCCGGGTTGGCCCGCAGATCCAGGATCAGGCCCTTCATATCGGAACCGCGCATTTCGGCCATGGCCTCCGTAAACTGATCCACCGTCACATCATCAAACTCCGTGATCTGAATATACGCCATGCCGTTTTCCAGCATCTCACAGCTGACCGTGGGGCTCTCCACCTTGCGCCGGGGGACCCGGAAGGTCAGATAATCGCTCTCCCCTTCCCGGATGATGGTCAGGGTCACTTCCGTATCCTCCTCCCCCTTGATCAGGTTCACCGCTTCCGTAAGGCTCAGGCCATAGGTGGAGACGCCGTCCACCTCATAGATCAGATCGTTCTCCCTTAACTCCGCCTCCTGGGCCGGCGTCCCTTCGATCACACCGCTGATCTTCGGCAGGGACGTTTCCTCGTCCAGGCTGACATAGGCGCCGATGCCGTAATAGATGCCCTCGGCCTGGCTCATCATATCGTTCAGCTCCTCCGCGGTATAATACTCGGAATAGGGATCGTCCAGCGCGCTCAAAAGCCCCTTGTAGAGCCCATTCTCTATCTCCTCGTCCGTGACATCGCGCAGATAAAAGTATTCGTCAACGGTCTCCTCCAAAAGCTGCAGCTTCTTGATCGTATCCACGGAGATCGCAGAGTCCGCGAAGAGCTTGATCTCCTGTGCGGCAGCGCCGCCGTTTCCCAGCTCCACCAGATTTTGGATGCGGACGCCCAGATAGACCGCGCACAGGATCACCAGCGCCCCCGCCATCCCCACGATGACGCCGCCGATAAAGAGTCCCTTCCTGCCGCCGGACTCCCGGCTTTTATCCTGTTTTCTCATCGAATCCAGGTCGCAATAATCGTTCGCATTTTTCCCGTTTTTGCCGTCCATTCCCGTCTAAAAATCTCCTTCCCTGTCCGTTGCGCACCAGACCGCTCCCGGACTCCTCCCTACTGTGACAAATAATTCCACGGGGACACATACTCGCCGTTTAAACGCACGCTGAAATGCAGATGATTGCCCGTAGCCCTTCCGGTAGCTCCCACCGCGGCGATCGTATCCCCGCGCACCACCAGATCGCCCTTCTTTACGTACAGGGCGGAAGCGTGCATATAGATCGTGTACAGGCCATCCCCGTGATCGATCATAACGTAGTTTCCCATGGTACTGCTGTAGGTGGCCGCCACCACCTCCCCGTCATACGCCGCATAGATCGCCGTCCCCTTGGGCGCCGCAAAATCCACGCCGTTGTGGAACTGCTCCACGCCCAGCGTGGGGTGGATGCGCGGCCCGTAGTCATCCGACACTCTGGTGTAGGACGCCAGCGGGAACTTAAACATGCCGTTATCGTAGTGCAGCACCTCCCCGCTGTTCTCCAGCGCTCTCCTGCGCTCCTCCGCAATCGCGGCTTCCAGCTGCCGGATCTCCTCGTCCTGCTGGGCGATCATCTCCTCATATTCCTTGATCGCCTGGTCCTTCGTGGCAATATCCCTGTCATAGTTGGTGATGTCCTGATTTTTCTGATCGATCAGGCTCTCCAGATTGTCCTGCTCTGTCTCTACCGCCGCCCTGGCCTGTTCCAGTACATCCTGCTCCAGTTGCAGCTGTTCCGCGCAGAGCGCGATATACTCCGCGTTCGTCTTGTATTCTTCCCACAGATTCTGTTCGTAGACGGCCACCTGGTTGATATAATCCAGTTGGTTCAAGAGATCGCCAAAGCTTAAGGACCGCAGCAGCGCGTCCACCGCACTGGATCTGCCCTGCTCATACATCAATCTTATGTGCCAGACCATCAATTCTTTCTGCTTTTTTTCAGTCTGTCGCGCGTCCTCCAGCTCCCGCCGGGTCTGTTCGATCTGGGCCTCCTTGTCGGCGATCTTCTCCTGCAACTCCTGGATATTCTGCTCGACCTTCGCCAGGCTGCCGTCCAGCTGGGCGATATAGCTCTTTAAATCCTTCCGGGCCGTCTGCAGGGAATCCCGCATGGCCTGCAGATCGGAGAGATTATCCTTCAACTGGTCCCTCTCCCCCTGTATCTGGGAGATCTGGTCCTCCTTGTCCCGGATGCTGTCAGACGCCGTTGTGTCTGCAGCCGTCCCGGCCGTCGTCCCGGAACCGGAATTGGCTGTGGCGGACACCGAAAGAGGCTCGGTTATCCCGGGGAGGGCGTCTGCGGGCATGACTGCCAGCGCGCACACACACAGCGCACACACCAGAAATATCTTTGTCCATCCTCCGCCCCTGGGGCATTCCCTGTCCTCTCTCATCGGTCCCCTACGCTCCCCGTTTTCTCTTCCGGCCAAACTAACCCAGCTCCTCCACGCCGCCCATTCTTTCCTGGCCAAACCGGCCCTGCTCCTCCGCGCCGCCGCCTGTCTTTCTCCCAGCCAAACCGACCCTGCTCCTCCGCGACGCCGCCCGTTCTCTCCCGGCTCCCTTTACACTACACCTGCAGATGCTTGCGCACAGTGGTGATGCTTCCCAGGAACCCAATGCCCACACCTACCAAAAGCGACACCGGCGTCAGGAAGTGGAAGATCTCCTCCACACTCAGGAAATTCAGGAAACTCCCCAGTGCGGGGAATCTGCCGAGCACATAGTTCAGCACATAGTTGTATATGGAATAGATGATCCCCAGCGGCACCGCCGAACCGATCAGACCGATCAGCATTCCCTCCAGCACAAAGGGCGCGCGCACAAAGAAATCGGTGGCGCCGATGTATTTCATAATGTTGATCTCCTCCGCGCGCACGGAAATGCCGATGGCCACGGTATTGCTGATCAAAAAGACGCTCACCGCCAGCAGGATCACAATGATCCCCAGGGATACATACGCGATCAGCAGATTGACACCGCTCAGCGTGGTCGCCGTGAAATCGTCATAGTTGACCTTGCGCACCTCCGGGATGGACTCCAGCCATGACACCAGCGAGCTCTGCATGGACACGTCGTCCAAAAACACCTCATAATTGTCCAGCCCTTCCAGCGGGTTCTCCGGGAAGATCAGCTGGTAATCCTCGCCGTAGTTCTCAGGCCCGTAGGTTTTCCACACCTCGTCCATGGAGTGGAACACTACGTCGGAGACCTCCACCCGGGCGGCAATCTGCTGCCCGATCTCCTCGATGCGCTCCGGCGAAGGGATCTGGCCCTCCGTGTGGCTCTCGCAGCCGTCCCCGGCGCCGGCCTCGGTGTGGAAAAACACGGTGACGGACACCGTCTCCTCCGCCGTCAGCAGAATGTTCCGGAAATTGGCCACGATCGCATAAAATATGCCGAACAGGAACAGGCAGGCGGAGATCGTCGCCACGGAGGCCAGAGAATACCACTTGTTGCGGAAAATATTGACGAATCCCTGGCGGATGGTATAGAACAAAGTGCTAATCTTCATCGATATACCCTCCCTCCT
>CANPWJ010000072.1 GCA_947584035.1 uncultured Acetatifactor sp.
ACAAAAAAATAAGCCATAAATGGCTTGGATAAAGGATTTTTATGATATGATGTTTAAAAGGAAGTGTCAAACGCCCGGCTTTTTGCGCGATTCGATATTGCCCGTGAAAAGGTTTTGTGATATAATAAACCGATTATGCAAGGAGATTGGGAGAGCTTCCTTCCCCCAGCGGAGCACGGCAGAAGGAGAGGTAAGGTATGAAGGCTTTTTTGATATTGGAGGACGGCACTGTATTTGAGGGGACCCATATCGGTGCGGACAGGGAGATCATCAGTGAGATCGTGTTCAATACATCCATGGCGGGATATCTGGAGGTGCTGACCGATCCCTCCTACGCGGGACAGGCGGTCTGTATGACCTATCCCCTGATCGGCAACTACGGGATCTGCAGGGACGATATGGAGTCCGCCAAGCCCTGGCCGGACGGTTTTATCGTGCGGGAGCTCTCCCGCATACCCAGCAACTTCCGCTGTGATCTCACCATTCAGGAGTTTCTTGAGGAGAACGGCGTGCCCGGCATCGCGGGGATCGACACCCGGGCGCTCACCCGGATCCTGCGGGAGAAGGGCACCATGAACGGAATGATCACCACCAACGCGGACTATCGTCTGGACGCGATCCTGCCCGAGCTGAAGAAGTACACCACGGGCAGGGTGGTGGAGAAGGCGACCTGCGCGGAGATCTACACCATCGCCCCCACCACGGAGCTTTCCCAGAACGGCCCTCTCTCCGGGTCGGCCCGGTTTGACCGGGAAGCCTACGCGCAAGGGGCGCGGGAGAAGCGGCCGGCGCTGGTGCGGGAATTAAACGGCGCCGGGCTGCGGGTAGCGCTCCTGGATCTGGGCGCCAAGTCCAACATCGGGCGCTCCCTGGCGGAGCGGGGATGCGCCGTGACCGTATATCCCGCCCTGACTCCGGCCTCCCGGATCCTGGCGGACGCGCCGGACGGCATCATGCTGAGCAACGGCCCCGGGGACCCGAAGGAGTGCGGGAGCATCATCGCAGAGCTTCGGAAGCTGTATGAGTCGGATATCCCGATCTTTGCCATCTGCCTGGGGCATCAGCTCATGGCGCTGGCGGCGGGAGCCGACACCTACAAGATGAAGTACGGGCACCGGGGCGGCAATCACCCGGTCAAGGACCTGGCCACCGGGCGAGTGTATATTTCCTCCCAGAACCACGGCTATGTGGTGGACACCGGGAAGCTGGACCCGGCGGTGGCGGTTCCGGCCTTTGTCAACGTAAACGACGGGACCAACGAGGGGCTCGCCTACACCGGAAAAAAGATCTTTACGGTACAGTTCCATCCGGAGGCGTGCGCCGGGCCGCAGGATTCCGGTTATCTGTTTGACCGGTTCGTTGCCATGATGAAAGGAGAGAGCAAAGATGCCTAAGAATCCGAATGTAAAACGAGTCATGGTGATCGGCTCCGGCCCCATTGTCATCGGACAGGCGGCGGAGTTTGATTACGCGGGCACACAGGCCTGCAGATCCCTGAAGGAAGAGGGGGTCGAGGTCATCCTGGTAAACTCCAACCCCGCCACCATTATGACGGACAAGGATATTGCGGACAAGGTGTATATTGAGCCCCTCACCGTACCGGTGCTGGAGCAGATCATAGAGAAGGAGAAGCCGGACAGCATCCTCCCTACGCTGGGGGGACAGGCGGGCCTGAATCTGGGGATGGAGCTGGAGGAATCCGGGTTTTTGAAGGAGCACCATGTGACGCTTCTTGGAACCACGGCCCAGACCATCCGCAACGCCGAGGGACGGCAGGAATTTAAGGATCTGATGGAGCGCATCGGGGAGCCCTGCGCTGCGTCCAGGGTGGTGGAGAACGTGGAGGACGGCGTGGAGTTCACCAGCACCATCGGCTATCCCGTGGTGCTTCGGCCCGCCTACACGCTGGGCGGCTCCGGCGGCGGGATCGCCCACAACCAGACGGAGCTGGAGGAGATTTTGGAGAACGGGCTGCGTCTGTCCCGGGTGGGACAGGTGCTGGTGGAGCGCTGCATCGCCGGATGGAAGGAGATCGAGTACGAGGTGATGCGCGACAGCGCCGGAAACTGCATTACCGTCTGCAATATGGAGAACATTGACCCGGTGGGCGTACATACCGGGGACAGCATCGTGGTGGCGCCTTCCCAGACGCTGAGCGACAAGGAGTACCAGATGCTGCGGACCTCCGCCCTGAAGATCATCGACGAGCTGAAGATCACCGGGGGCTGCAACGTGCAGTTCGCCCTGCACCCCACCAGCTTTGAGTACTGTGTCATCGAGGTGAATCCCAGGGTGAGCCGTTCCTCGGCCCTGGCCTCCAAGGCCACCGGATATCCCATCGCCAAGGTGGCGGCCAAGATCGCCCTGGGCTTTACGCTGGATGAGATCAAGAACGCCATCACCCACAAGACCTACGCCAGCTTCGAGCCGGCGCTGGATTACTGCGTGGTGAAGATACCGAGACTGCCGTTCGATAAGTTTATCACGGCGAAGCGCACGCTCACCACCCAGATGAAGGCCACCGGGGAGGTTATGAGTATCTGCAATAACTTTGAGGGCGCGCTGATGAAAGCCATCCGCTCCCTGGAGCAGCATGTGGACTGTCTGCTCAGCTATGATTTCAGCGCGCTGAACGCGGAGGAGCTGAAGGACCGTCTGAAGGTGGTGGACGACCAGCGCATCTATGTGATCGCGGAGGCTATCCGAAAGGGAGTGGACTATGATACCATCCACGCGATCACTTCCATTGACATTTGGTTCATCGATAAGATCGCCGTCCTGGTGGAGATGGAGCAGAACCTGAAGAAGGGGCCGCTGACCGTGGAGCTTTTGCGGGAGGCGAAGCGGCTGGAATTCCCGGACAACGTGATTTCCCGCCTGACCGGCATACCGGAGGCAGAGATCAAGGAAATGCGGTACGAAAACGGCATTGTGGCCGTGTACAAGATGGTGGATACCTGTGCGGCGGAGTTTGCCGCCTCCACGCCCTACTATTACTCCGTGTTCGGCGGCGAGTGCGAGGCGAAAAAGACCGAGGGGCGCAAGAAGGTGCTGGTGCTGGGCTCCGGCCCCATCCGCATCGGGCAGGGGATCGAGTTCGACTACTGTTCCGTGCACGCCACCTGGGCCTTTTCCCGGGCGGGCTATGAGACCATCATCATCAACAACAACCCGGAGACCGTCAGCACGGACTTCGATATCGCGGACAAGCTGTACTTTGAGCCGCTGACCCCGGAGGATGTGGAGTCCATCGTCAACATCGAGAAGCCGGACGGGGCGGTGGTGCAGTTCGGCGGACAGACGGCGATCAAGCTGACGGAAAGCCTGATGAAGATGGGCGTGCCGATTCTGGGCACCAGGGCCGAGGACGTGGACGCCGCCGAGGACCGGGAGCTCTTCGACCGGATCCTGGAGCAGACGCAGATCCCCCGCGCCGCGGGAGGAACGGTGTACACCGCCGAGGAGGCGAAGGCGGTGGCCAACCGCCTGGGATATCCGGTGCTGGTGCGCCCCTCCTATGTGCTGGGCGGACAGGGGATGCAGATCGCCATCTCCGATCAGGAGATCGAGGAATTTATGGAGATCATCAACCGGATCGCCCAGGATCATCCCATCCTGGTGGACAAATATCTGCAGGGCAAGGAGATCGAGGTGGACGCCGTGTGCGACGGCACCGATATCTTGATCCCCGGGATCATGGAGCATATCGAGCGGACAGGCGTCCATTCCGGGGACAGCATCTCCGTGTACCCGGCGCCCACCATTGACGGGAAGGTGAAGGAGAAGATCGCGGATTACACGGCCAGGCTGGCCCGCGCCCTGCACGTGAAGGGCCTGATCAATATTCAGTTTATCGCCATCGGCGAGGACGTCTACGTGATCGAGGTCAATCCCCGCTCCTCCCGCACGGTGCCCTACATCAGCAAGGTGACCGGGATCCCCATCGTGGATCTGGCCACGGAGGTCATTATCGGCAAGACCATCCGGGAGCTGGGTTACACCCCGGGGCTGCAGCCGGAAGCGGACTACTATGCCATCAAGATGCCCGTGTTCTCCTTTGAGAAGATCCGCGGCGCGGAGATCAGCCTGGGGCCGGAGATGAAGTCCACCGGGGAGTGCCTGGGGATCGCAAAGACGTTTAACGAGGCGCTCTACAAGGCGTTTTTGGGGGCGGGCGTGGATCTGCCCAAGTATAAGAACATGATCATCACGGTGAAGGACGCGGACAAGGGCGAGGCCATTGAGATCGGCAGGCGGTTCGAGAAGCTGGGGTATACCATCTATGCCACCAGGAGCACGGCGGCCGCGCTGAACGAGGCGGGCGTCAAGGCCCGGAAGGTGAACAAGATTTCCCAGGAGTCCCCCACCGTCATGGACCTGATCCTGGGGCACAGGATCGACCTGGTCATCGACACACCCACCCAGGGACGGGACAAGAGCCGGGACGGCTTCCTGATCCGCCGCACCGCCATCGAGACGGGCGTCCACTGCATTACCGCTCTGGACACCGCCGCCGCTCTGGTCACCAGCCTGGAGAACAAGAGCAACCGCCTGACCCTGGTGGATATTGCACATCTTTAAGAAAACTTAAGGTTTTTGTAGATGGTTTTTTAAGATTTATATGTGTATACTGTCTGTATGAAAAATGAGAAGCGCAAAAAAGAGCCGCTGATAACATGGGACCGGAAGATCGCCCTGTGCATCACCCTGCTCTGCAACGGGCTGGCCTACTATGGCACCAGGCTGTGGACGGGCGGGAGATACCATTACGATCTCACGAATCCGCTGGATCGGAGGATCCCGGTGATCCCGGAGGCGATCCTGGTCTACTGGGGCTGTTATGGCTATTGGGCGGTCAATTATCTCCTTGGATGCAGACAGAAGAAGGAAGAGGCATACCGGTTTCTCAGCGCAGACTGTCTGGCGAAGCTGGTGTGCCTTCTGTTGTTTTTGCTCTTTCCCACCACGAATGTCCGTCCGGTTATAACGGAACAGGGGATCTTCTGGAAACTCCTGGGGCTTCTGTACGCGGTGGACGCGGCGGACAACCTGTTTCCCTCCATCCACTGTCTGACCAGCTGGTTCTGCTATATTGCCGTGCGGGGGAACCGGGCGGTTCCAAGAGCCTATCGGGTGTTTTCCCTGGGGTTTACCCTGCTCGTCTGCGCTTCCACCCTGGTCACGAAGCAACATGTCCTGCCGGATGTATTCGGCGGGATCCTGCTGGCGGAGGGAAGCTACCGCCTGGTGGGGCGGACAGGCTTTTGCCGGGGATACGGAAGGTGTGTGGAAAAGATTGAACAGAGAATCAGGAAGGCGGATTAAGCTCTGCGCCGCCGCGGGTCTTTTGATCCTGGCGGCGCTCTGTGTGCGGCTGATCCTGCGAGAGCAGATCGCATCGGTGGAATCCTTTCAGGAGTATATCGGGAGGTTTGGTGTCTTTGCCCCGGCGGCGCTGGCCCTGTTCCAGGCGTTTCAGGTGGTGGTTCCGGTGCTTCCCGGGTACCTGGGGTGCGCCGCCGGGGCCGTGGCCTTCGGCGCGCATACGGGGTTTTGGTGTAATTATATCGGCATCAGCGCCGGATCCATCGGGGCCTATTTCCTGGCCAGGCGATTCGGGACGGACATGGTGCTGGCGTTCTTTCCGGAGCGGCAGTACGAGAAATGGAGCGGCCGGATCCGGCAGAGCAGATCCTATGGTGCCTTTCTCTTTATCGCCACGCTGCTCCCGCTCTTTCCGGACGATTTTCTCTGCTATCTGTCGGGAGCGATGAAGATGGACAGCCGGAAGTTTATCTGGATCATCCTTTTGGGGAAGCCCTGGTGCATCCTGGCCTACAGCCTTCTGTTCGGTCTGCTGGCCTGACCGGGGGCTGTACTTGGAAGTGGATCTGCCGGGGGAGCCGCGTCAGGAGGAGGGCTCTGCTGGAGGAAGCTGTGCCGGGAGGAGAACCGTTGGAAGCGGATCCGGCCGGGCGGCTTTGGACGAGGCGGGAAGCGGCCCGCCTGGACAAACGAAAATGCCGTCAGAGACGGCGGGGGGGTAATATGAGGAAAAAATTGCTTGGTTTCTATGATTATACGGTGGTATTGACCTACTGTGGGATGCTGTCCGCGTTTTTTGGGATCCTGCAGACGATCGGAAGGCATTACAGCGGGGGAATGGTGGGCCTGATGCTGGCGGGAGGCTGCGACATGTTCGACGGGGCCGTGGCCGCCACCAGAGTCAGGAGCCTTCCGGAGCGGCGGTTCGGCATACAGATCGACTCCCTGAGCGATCTGGTCAGCTTCGGGGCGCTTCCGGCGGTCTTTGTGTATGTGCTGCTGGACGGGCACCAGCTTCTGGCAGGGGTGCTGGGAGGGGCGTACCTGCTCTGTGCGCTGATCCGTCTGGCCTATTTTAACGTGACGGAGGAGGAACGGCAGGATCGGACCGGCGGGAAGCGGGAACGCTATCTGGGGCTTCCGGTCACCAGCATGGCGCTCCTTCTCCCGGCGGTGTACCTGCTGTTTGCGCTGGGTGTCCTTAAGAGCGAGGTCTGCTTTCTGGTGCTGCTTGCGCTGGCCGCGCTGGGATTTCTGCTTCCGGTGGAGATCCGGAAGCCCGGGGCCGCGGGCAAGATTGTGCTGGGAGCGGTGGGCGTGCTGGAGGCCCTGGCCGTGATCCTGCTGCTGGGGCGGGGTGTGGCATGAGCGGGCGCCAGGGGAACGGGAAGAACCGAAACAGCCGAAACAGCCGAAGTGCGGGCGGAGGAGACACCGGCAGGAGCGTGCGGAGCGCATGGAGTGTACGAAGCGCATGGGGTGCACGGAACGAAAACAGGGACGGGGAGACGGTCTGGCTGCGGTTCCTCTATGGGACGTTTGCGGGAAGGATTTTGTTGAAGGTACTGGTCTCCCCGGGGATTTCCCGGATGGCGGGAAGATTCCTGGATTCCAGGGCGTCCCGGTTCCTGATCCCGTATTTTATCCGCTGCCACCAAATAGAGCTGGGGGACATCCGGATTCCGGAGGGCGGTTTCGGATCCTTCAACGCCTTTTTCTCACGGAAGCGGACGGAGGGGCCGCCGCCCCTTGCGGCCGGGGAGCTGATCAGCCCCTGCGACGGGTACGCGCGCTGTATTCCCATCCGCAGCCGCACGGTGTTTGACGTAAAGCACGCGGCGTTCACGCTGGAGGAGCTGCTGCAGGATCGGAGGCTGGCCCGTGAATTTGCCGGAGGCTGGGCGTTTGTGCTCCGGCTCACCCCGGCCGACTATCATCGGTACTGCTACGCGGCGGACGGGATGGTGGTGGAGAAGAGAAGGATCCCCGGCGTCCTCCACTGTGTCCGGCCCATCGCCACGCGCCGGATCCCCGTCTACGCGCAGAACGCCAGGGAGTATCAGGTGCTCTCCACGGAGCGGTTTGGAAAGCTCGTTCAGATGGAGGTGGGAGCGCTTCTGGTGGGAAGGATTGCAAACGGCCCCAAGGGGACAGGCAGCGCGGTGAAGGCCGGAGAGGAGAAGGGAACCTTTGCCTTCGGCGGCTCCACCATCCTCCTGCTGGCGCAGAGGGACCGGATCCTTCCGGATGAAAGGCTGTGCGGGAGGAAGGACGGGGAGGTTCCCATCCGCCAGTATGAGGCCCTGGGAAAATTGACCAGATAGGTCAATAAAAGCGAGCCATCCAGCCGCATCCGTTCAGAAAAAAATTGTACACATTCCACAAATGGGCGGAATAAAAATTTTGCTTTTTCCACATTTCCTTTCCTGTAATATTTTGTTAATATTTATTAAGAAACAAAATTCAAAATTATGACAAGGAGGAAATTATGAAACAAAAAGCACGAAAACGAGTAATGGCACTCGCGATGGCGTTGCTCATGCCCTTAACCAGCCTCCTACCTCTAGGGGGGGGTACTGAAGGTTAAGGCCGCGGATACCATTGAGAATGGTTCCGCCTATGAGTCAGGCGACTTTAAGGGGTGGAACTGGAATGTATTTGGAAACAGTACAAAACCGGAAAAGACCACGGTCGCTGCGGATGGCTCAAACACCGTGACACTGGAGGTTACAGAAGGCAAAGGGAAAATTTCCCCCACGAATGACGGCATCGCGTTCCTGAACAGGTCACTTGATGCCACGGAGGACTTTATTCTCCAGGCGACTGTAAATGTGATCTCCTGTGATTCCCACAGTCAAGTTGCTTTTGGCCTGATGATGCGTCCGGCGGTGGGCACATCATCTAAGGAGGCAGAGCCTTTGAAGCATATCTTTATCGGTGCCAGGAACCAAGCGTTGTATCTTTCCACAAGGGATTCGGAGAATAGCGTGGGAGGGGAGCAGCTTGCCACCGCTTTGTCTGTGGGCAGCAGCTATGAGATGACCCTGCAGAAGGTTGGCGATCAAGTGACCGCTGTGGTCAACGACGAGAGCAAGACCACTACCGTCAGCGGCTGGGATAATCTGTACGTGGGTCTGTTTGTCGCCAGGAACGCCAAGGTGGAGTTCAGCAACGTCCGACTGACAACCAAGCCGTCCGGCGATTCCGTGACGCTTCAGTCGCAGACGCCGCCGTCCAAGACGGATTATTATGTGGGCAATACCATCCGTGACGTTGACCTGACAGGCTTCTCCGCAGTCGTACAGGTCGGCGGGGAAGAGCGGACCATCACCGGCAGCGACTGCATTATCAAGAGCTTCAGCGCTGAGGCGGAGGGTCCCGGCAGTATTACATTAGAGTATTTAGGGTGTGAGATCACGATTGAAATCAACCTGCTGAAGGAGCAGGTATCGGATGTCACCATCACATATCCGCCGACCAAGACCGACTACTTTATCGGGGATGAGGAAGATTGGACCGGTTTGGTGGGCACAGTCACCTACAACAGCGGGGTGACCAAAGATCTGAAGGCTTTGATCGAGGGAGAGGATTCTGAAACCAAGGTAAACGGATTTGACACAACGTCCGCGGGCGATAAGACGGTTACGATCACCCACACCCACGGCGAAGTGACGAAGGAGGCCTCCTTCGACATCCATGTGTCCGGTGCGGCGCTGGACAGCATCTCGGTGACCGGCCCGAACCAGACGACCTTTTACAGAGGGGTAGCACCCAAGGAGAACGCATATAAGGACGGGCTGAAGGTGACCGCGCACTTTGTGGACGGCACCAAGGAAGTGATCACGGATCCCAGCCGGTTCATCATTACGCCGGATCAGAACGTGGATACATCCTCCACGGGCGATCAGACCTACACTGTAAAGTACAGCGTGGGCGGCGTGGAGAAGGAAATAACCTATACGCTGAAGGTGATAGAGCCCACGCTTACCGGCATCTCCATCAAGACGTATCCCACCAAGACCACCTTTACCAAGGGGGAGGCGTTCTCCTCGGAGGGGCTTGTGGTGGAGTCGGTCAGCGACAGCGGCGTCCGGACAGAGTTGGACTCCTCTGACTATCAGGTCGATTCCAGCGCTTTTAAGAAGGATGAAGTGGGAAGCTATACCATCACCATCACTTACCAGGGACTGACCACGAGCTATGTGGCCACGGTGGCCGAAAAGACGGCCTTTGGGTATGAGGATCTCACATGGGGGTCCACTGTGTTCGGCCAATCCACCAGCGGCGTGGCGAAGCCTACGGCCGCAGACGGAAAAATTACGGTGGAGTTGGGAGAAGGAGATGGAAAAGTGACCGACGCGGGGCAGGACGGCATCGGCTACTATTACACCACGGTCGATCCGGACCAGAACTTTGTGTTCTCGGCGGACGTGACCGTCAACTACTTTGTCACCAAGGGTAAGCCGGACAACCAGGAGGGCTTTGGCCTGATGGTGCGTGACGCGCTGGGGCCGGACGGGGATTCCTCCATCTTTTATTCCAACGCGGCCACGGTGGGCGGCTATTACGGACGTTACAACGTGTTTGGGCGTTATGGTATCACGGCGCTGGACACGGCAAGCTTTACGAACTTTTATCAGTATGTAAAGACCAGCCAGCTTGGCAGCGCTTATGAAAAGGATTTAAACCATTATCAGATCGCGGAGAGTGCTCCCAAGACCTTCCACCTGGTGATTGCCAAGGATAATACGGGAATCT
>CANPWJ010000073.1 GCA_947584035.1 uncultured Acetatifactor sp.
GGTGCGCGAAGGTGGTCGCCGGAGCCGGGTCCGTCAGATCGTCCGCCGGCACATACACGGCCTGCACGGAAGTGATGGAACCGCTCTTGGTGGAAGTGATCCGCTCCTGCAGGGCGCCCATCTCCGTCTGCAGCGTGGGCTGATATCCCACCGCGGAAGGCATACGTCCCAACAGTGCGGACACCTCGCTGCCCGCCTGGGTAAATCGGAAGATATTGTCGATGAAGAGCAGCACGTCCTTTCCGCCCTTGTCGCGGAAATACTCCGCCATGGTCAGGCCGGACAGGCCCACTCTCATTCTCGCTCCCGGCGGCTCGTTCATCTGGCCGAACACCATGGTCGTCTTGTCGATAACGCCCGACTCCTGCATCTCATGGTACAGATCGTTGCCCTCACGGGTACGCTCTCCTACACCGGTAAACACGGAATATCCGCCGTGCTCGGTGGCGATATTGCGGATCAGCTCCTGGATCAGCACGGTCTTTCCTACGCCCGCGCCGCCAAACAGGCCGATCTTGCCGCCCTTCTGATACGGGCAGAGCAGATCCACCACCTTGATCCCCGTCTCCAGAAGCTCCGTCTCGGTGGACTGCTCCTCAAATTTCGGTGCGGGCCTGTGGATCGGTTCATAGGTCACGCCCTCCGGCGCCGGCTTGTTATCGATCGGCTGCCCCAGGACGTTGAAGATACGTCCCAGCGTGTTTTCGCCTACCGGCACAGAGATGGGCGCACCGGTGGCGATCGCATCCATCCCACGGACCAGACCATCCGTAGTGCCCATCGCAATACATCTGACCGTGTCGTCGCCCAAATGCTGGGAAACCTCAACGGTGAGTTCGCCGCCGTCTTTGGTGGGGATGCGAATCGCTTCGTTAATTTCAGGCAGCTTCCCCTCGTCGAAGCGGATGTCAAGGACAGCGCCTACGACCTGGGTAACCTTCCCTTTATTTTCTCCTGCCATCTCTACCTCTTTCCTGTCCGATACCGGACATATTTGTATTGCTGAAATCAAAATCCTGTTTCATCGTTCCGCCTTTAGCCCAGCGCCTCCGCACCGGCGATGATCTCCGTCAGCTCCTGGGTGATGGAGCCCTGCCTTGCGCGGTTGTACTTTAAGGACAGGTCGTCTATCATCTCCTCCGCGTTGCTGGTGGCATTGTCCATCGCCTGCATACGCGCGCCGTTCTCACTGGCGACCGCCTCCATCATGGCGCCGTAGATCAGGCTGGTGACATACTTGGGAATGATCAGATCCAGCGCCTCCACATCCTCCGGCTCGAAATTCATCAGCGCGTTTTCCTCCGCGGATGCCGGCTCCTCCCCGGCCTCCCGCTCCACCGGAAGCAGCTTCAGCAGCTTCGGCTCATGGCTGACCGTATTCTTAAAGGAAGTGTATGCCAGATAGATCTCGCCGATCTCACCTGCCGCAAAGGACTCCAGCAGCTCCCGGGAGAGGACCATCGCGTCCGCGTAGGTGGGCTCCTCGATCACATCCGGCAGGGATCTTCGGATCTCGTAGCCGTGCCGGTGAAGAGCCTCCCTGCCCTTGTTTCCAACGGCATAGATAAGCAGGTCCTCCTTTTTCAGGCTTTCGTTTCTGGTAATCAGTTTTACGATATTGGAATTGTAGCCTCCCGCCAGTCCCCGGTTGGAGGTGATGACGATCACCGCCTTCTTCTCCGACTGGGCCGGAAGGAGGAATCTGTGTTCCACATGCCCCACGCGGGACAAAATACTGTTCATGGTGCGGAACATACAGTCAAAATACGCTTTGGAGCGCTCCGCGTTGGCTCTCGCACGCTGCAGCTTTACCGTGGAGACAAGCTTCATGGCCTTCGTTATCTGCTGCGTGCCCTGAATACTGCTCCTGCGGCGCTTTATATCACGCATTGATGCCATAGTTTACCCCTCCAACTGCTTATTTGAACGCCGCCTTGAATTCCTCCAGAGCCTTTTTAAGCTTCTGGTCGGTCTCCTCGGAGATTTCCTTTTCCTGCGCGATGGAACCCGGCACCTCGGGATACTTGGTATCCAGGAATTCAAAGAACTCCTTCTCAAAACGGGTGATATCCTCCACCGCCACATCCAGCAGATACTTGCGGGTCACCGCGTAGATGATGATGACCTGATACTGTACAGGCATCGGCTGATACTGCGGCTGCTTCAGCACTTCCTTGATCCTCTCGCCCTGGGCCAGCTTCTCCTTGGTGTCCGCGTCCAGCTCGGAACCAAACTGTGCGAACGCCGCAAGCTCCCGATACTGTGCCAGCTCGGTACGGATCGGCGCCGCGATCTTCTTCATCGCCTTGATCTGGGCCGCGCCGCCCACACGGGACACGGAAAGCCCGGCGTTTACGGCAGGGCGGAAGCCGGAATTGAACATCTCCGTCTCCAGATAGATCTGTCCGTCGGTGATGGAAATCACATTGGTGGGAATATAGGCCGACACGTCGCCCGCCTGGGTCTCGATAATGGGAAGTGCGGTGAGGGAACCCCCTCCGTACTCCTCGCTCATCCGCGCCGCGCGCTCCAGCAGCCGGGAGTGCAGATAGAACACATCCCCGGGATACGCCTCACGTCCGGGCGGACGGCGCAGCAGCAGGGAGAGTGTGCGGTAAGCGGTGGCGTGCTTGCTCAGATCGTCGTACACCACCAGCACATCCTGTCCGCTTTCCATCCACTCCTCGCCGATGGCACATCCGGAGTAGGGAGCGATATACTGCAGAGGAGCCAGGTCGCTGGCCGTTGACACCACGATCGTGGTATACGCCATGGCGCCGTGTTCCTCCAGGGTCTTTACGATATTGGCGACGGTAGAAGCCTTCTGGCCGATGGCCACATAGATACACTTTACGTTCTGTCCCTTCTGATTGATGATCGTGTCGATGGCGATCGCGGTCTTGCCGGTCTGGCGGTCGCCGATGATCAGCTCACGCTGGCCGCGGCCGATGGGGATCATGGAGTCGATGGCCTTGATCCCGGTCTGAAGCGGGGTATCCACGCTCTTTCTGGTGATAACGCCGCTGGCCACACGCTCGATCTTGCGGAACTTGCTGGTCTGAACGGGCCCCTTGCCGTCGATGGGCTGCCCCAGCGCGTTCACGACCCTTCCCAGCAGAGCGTCGCCCACGGGCACTTCCACCACTCTTCCGGTCGTCTTGACGGTGTCCCCCTCGTTAATATTCTTGGCGCTTCCAAGAAGTACAACACCCACATTGTCTTCCTCAAGGTTGAGCACCATGCCGTACACATCGCCGGGGAACTCCAGCAGCTCGCCCTGCATGGCATTGTCCAGTCCATGCACGCGCGCGATGCCGTCCGCCACCTGGATGACCGTGCCTACATCGGACACATCCAGCTTGGACGCATACGCCTTGATCTGCTCCTTGATGACAGAACTTATTTCTTCTGGTTTTAAATTCATGTTCTGTAGCACCTTTCTTCCAGCGGTCAACCCAGCTGGATCTGTAATAATTGTTTTGTTAAATCCTCTAACTTGGTCCGGATACTGCTGTCCACCACCCGGTCGCCGATGCGGATCACCATACCGCCGATCAGGGAAGCGTCCACCCGGAAATCGGATTCGATCCGCTGATAGGACGTGATCTCCAAAAGTCTCGCGACCACAGCCGCCTTCTGCTCTTCGGAGAGCTTAAAGGCCGTCGTGACATGCGCCACACCGATGCCGTTCACTTCCTTGACCCGATCCGTAAAATACTGAAAGATAGCGGGAAGCTCCCGGTAGCGCTCCTTCTCCACGACCACCTTCAAAAACCCGGTCAGCTCGTCGCTGACCCTCCCCTGAAAGACCTGTTCCACCACGCGCACTTTCTCCTGCTTGGGTACGCCGGGGTGATTCATCAGCTTGTCAAAATCCGGATTTTCCTTCAGGATCCCGGATACTGCCTGGATCTCTTCCAAAAACTCGCCGCTTCGCCGGCTTTCCATGGCCGTCTCAAACAGCGCTTCGCCATATGTTTTGGATACTAACTTAGCCATGTACTATCACCCATCTCTTTCAGAGTCTCGTCAACCAGCTGATCCTGCACGGTCGTATCGATGGAAGCCGCCACTACCTTGCCGGCCATTATGGATGCCAGGGAGACCATCTCCTTCTTCACGTCGTCCGACACCTTCTTTTTCTCCAGTTCCGCTTCCACGCGCGCTCTCTCAAGGATGCGGGCAGCCTCCTCCTTGGCCTGGTCAACGATCTGGTTTTCATTGGCCAGAGCCCGTCTGCGCGCATCGCTCAAAATGCCCTCCGCTTCCTTATCGACCTGTCTGAGCTTATCCTCGTACTGCGCTTTCAGATCCTGTGCGTCCGCCATGCTCTGTTTCGCGTCCTCCAGTTCGTCATGGATCTTCTCCCTGCGGGCATTCAACATCTTTCTTGCGGGATTGAACAGGAAATAGCTCAGCGCAAAAAACAGAACGAATACGGCAATCAGCGTCAGACAGCTGTCAGCCAAAAGCTGCCAGTCAAGGTCGAACAGTCGCTCCATGCTCGCCGCAGACCCGTCTGTTAAAAATATCATGGTTGCCTCCTTTCCACCATTTCGCAGATAATGTGATCGCCGCTATTATGGCAGTAAGGGCTTTACGAACAATAACAGCATGGCGATCAGCAGACCGTACAGACCGGTGGTCTCAGCTACGGCCTGGCCCAGCAGCATGGTGGAAGTGACATCCGATTTCGCGCCGGGGTTGCGTCCTACAGCGGCGGCAGCATGACCGGCTGCGATACCCTGGCCGACACCAGGTCCAATACCGGCGATAACTGCCAGGCCGGCACCGATTGCGGAACATCCTAAGATAAAATTCTCGTTGAAATCCATTTTGTTTCCTCCTATTGTAGGCTCTTGGCCTTTTTTACTGTTTGGGTTTTAGTTGTCGTTTCGTGCATTGGAAATGTAAGTCATGGTCAGCATACAGAACACATAGGTCTGGATCGCCCCGGAAAACAGGTCAAAGTACACATGCAGCGCAGCCGGCCACGCGGTAGCTATCCAGCCCAGCAGTCCGTAGATCAGCGCCATCATAACCGTGCCTGACAGCACGTTGGCGAACAGACGCAGGGACAGTGAGATGGGAACCGCGATGTCGCTGATCAGGTTGATCGGCAGCCAGATCGGCAGCCACGGCGGCAGCGGAGAACATTTGTCCTTCCAGATATCGCCCGGCTTGTTATACCGAAACTCACAGAAGTGGATCAGTATAAACGTCAAAACACCCAGCGGCAGCGTCACACCATAGTCCGCAGTCGGCGGCCTGAGTCCCAGAAGCCCTGAGATATTGCTGAACAGGATAAAGATGAAGATGGTTCCGATGTAATTGTAGTACCTGGGCGCGCTTCTGCCCATCGTGCCATCGATCATACCATCCAGCTTTTCCACGATCAGCTCGACCACGTTTTGAAAGCCTGTGGGTTCCTCACTGGCCTTCGCCATCGCGCGGTTGGCCGCGATCGCAAAGCCTATGAGAATGAGCAGGACAATCAGGACACTCACGTGTGTCGTTGTTATCCAGACCGGATGTCCAAAGAAAGAGTACTGGAAGATCCCATGTACCATAAAGTCAATGTTATCGGCCCCGGATAACAAAATTCCATGCCCCATAGTTTCACCTCCTTATTCCATTACTTTTGTAGCCCATCCTGAGAAGGCCCTTCCCCTTCCCGCGGGATCTTTGTCCGCTCCTCCTGCGGAGGGTTCTCCTCCAGAGGCATCGGAACGGGATCCGTCTCGTGAAACACTTTGTTGTAAAACTTATGGGTAATCGGCTGCATCAGCGCCGTTACTTTCAGACTCATATACGCCAGAAACACGATCAGGGGGTTCAGGCAGTTCGTCACCATGATGACGGCGAAGAGCGCCACCAGAAAGACATAGCGGAACATATAGCCCTTAAAGATCGCTTTGGACGCGGTCCGCTCGTCCAGCCCCAGCGCCCGGTCCAGCGTGCGGTACATGTGGAAGGCGTTCACCGCCGCCAGCAGGATGCCAAACCACAGGCTCTTCGCGTACCGTGCCTGGTCCCCGGCCAGAAACAGCCCGGCCAGCTGGCATACCGTTCCGAAGAGCGCCATACCGGTCCACATCTCCAGAAGCGTCCTATTTACCTTTCTCAGCATCCCGGTCCTCTTCCTCTCTGCCGCCCGGATCTTCCCCGCGGCGGTCCAAAGGCTTCCTCTCCTCCGGATCGGCCTCATAGACCCGCTTCGCCATGCGGTACACGTTCTGCGCGCCCGCTATCGCTCCCACAAAAAACAGGAGTACCATGATGTAGGAGGTCCCAAGCTTCCGATCCAAAAAAACGCCAAGCGCCGACATCATGCCGATGGGGACCAGCATATTGATGCCAAACTGCATGACCAGGGCAAAGGCGCGGTACACACTCCTGTCATAGCGCCCCCTGTCCCTGCGGGGCGGCCTCTTTCTCTCCGCCATAGCTTCCTCCCACAGCATGAAAAATCACTATATTAAATTATACCTAAATTCTTCCAGATTGTCTAGGCAAAAACTACAAACAAACCGAAAAAAAAGAAGGGATTCTATGCAGAATTTTGTTGACGCGCACCTGCGACTGATATAGTATTAGAAAAAAAGCGAAAGGAATTTTCTATGGCATCTCTACAGATCTACCGCAAACGGATCCTGCCGCCCGAGTGCCTCCTGCTGAAAGACGACGTCATCGTGGAGCAGAATGACAGCATGATCCTCACACAGTGGAAAACGCTCCGGCCCAAGGCGGCCTTCTCCCACGGAAGCTCCTGCTATCTTCTGAAGGAGGGGATCAAGGTCAGCAAATTTTACCGGCCGGACAACTCGCTCCTCTATTGGTACTGCGACATCGTGGACTATGAATATGACGCGCAGCAACAGAGGCTCACCGTCACCGATCTGCTGGCGGACGTGATCCTCTACCCGGACGGGCGGATGAAGGTGGCGGACCTGGACGAGCTGGCCGACGCCCTGGAGCGCGGCCTGATCAGCCAGGCCCAGATGTGCCTGTGCCTGAGAAGGCTCAACAACCTCCTCTCGCTCATTGACCGGGACAAGTTCGACCGGCTTCAGGCACACCTGAACCTGCGGGATCTATAGCATCAG
This sequence comes from uncultured Acetatifactor sp., assembly GCA_947584035.1. Classification (GTDB taxonomy): domain Bacteria; phylum Bacillota; class Clostridia; order Lachnospirales; family Lachnospiraceae; genus Acetatifactor. The sequence continues at coordinate 7,107 of CANPWJ010000073.1, forward strand.
CATCCTGCCGATGCAGGTGCCGATCAGCCCCAGCAGTTCAATATCGCTGTTGGACCATTTGCGGTTCCGGTTGAACACGTCGAAGCTGACCAGGATGCAGGGCTTTTCGTCCCTGCAGGACATGCACTGGACCGAAGCGCCGATCTCCTGTTCCGTCGCCATCTGGAAGGCCTGTTCGTCCGCGGCTTTCAGCATCTTCAGGGTGGAAACCACGAAGATCCCCTGCTCGCTGAACAGCTTCCGATAGGACTCCTCCTGCAGCAGCTCCCGCATATCCGCAGGGTCCCGCATATAGTTTCCGCTGCGGCAGATCGTTTTCCCGCCCCCGTCCGTATAGATGGTCAGTCCGTCCAGATCGAACAGATCCCGAAGGTTTTTCTGCACCTCCGGCTGCTCTGTCACATACCTGACCCCCTGCAGGTACAGGCTGCTCATCAGCTCGATCAGCTTATCCCGTCTCTGCTCCACGGACATGGCGTAGGCCATGGACTGTGTTTTCATGCTGTCCGTGGTATACGCGCCGTGCAGATCTTCCTCGTAAATGATATGGCGGTTTTTCCCCTTCTCCTTCGCGATATAGAGCGCCTTGTCCGCCTTGCCGAACAGCTCCTCAAAGCTGGAGCCGTCCGTCGGATACTGGCTGACGCCGATCGAGGTGGTCAGCTTGAATTTCGGGTCGAAGGCCACCGCCAGCTGCTTAACAATGGTCTTTAAAAGGGTCTTTAAATCCTCTCGGTTTCCCACCTTTTCCAGAAGCACAAAAAACTCGTCTCCGCCGAAGCGCCCCACTATGCCTCGCTGGCTGACCGTCCCCCGGAGGGTGTCCGCCACCGCCCGGATGACCTCATCCCCAAACAGATGGCCGTAGGTGTCGTTGACATTTTTAAAGTCATCGATATCCATGACAATGACCCACATGGTCCTGTCCCCGGCTTCCGCCAGCTTCTCGATGGCATACTCGGTGGCCGCCTTCTTGTTCAACAGCCCGGTTCCGGCGTCCTTGGCCGCCTCCGTCAGATAGTATGCCTCCTTGATATTGATCCGGTTCGGCGAGAAGATCCCGGCCACCACGTTTTTGTCCTGGGAATAGAGCCCTCCCCGCACGCCGCAGGTTCCGTATTGGCCGTCCTCCTCCCCGGTAAACTCCATCTCGAAGAAACGGCTCTCATTTTTCAGATGGCTGCTGAAAGCGTTCATCTGATCCACCAGCTTCGAGGAGGCGTCTTTGTCCTTCGTATATTCCTCCACAAAAGCGTCCAGATCTTCATCCGCCACCGTGACCGATCTCTCATTGACATATTTATAGACTACGATCCGATTGCGGTCCACCGTATACTCAAAGTAGTAGGACGTGTCGATCGTCATAAAATAGCGGTATTTTAATACATTGTCCTCCAGCTGGTTCCTGCGCCGCTCCAGATCCAGCACATCCAGGATCGTCACCTCATACACCGGATGCCCGTCCTCGGTCCGATCGCTGGGCTCCACGCGCAGATAGACATTCCTGCTGCTTCCCTTGTGATTGCTGAACGTGGTATACACCTCAACGGGAGCCGTCATCTCCTGAATGGCCTCCTTCAGATAAGCGGCATCCTCCGGCTCGATCAGCTCGGTGAGCGGAAGATAGGAATTGCCTTCCACATATCGGTAATACCACTCCGACGCGTAGACTACCCCAAAGTCCTTCCGCACATAAAGCGTGCAGCACATAAACATCCCTTTTTCGCGAACTTCACCGTCTCTCTGGATTCTCATAACCCTTTTCCTTCTCCCTCAACGCTTTAATAGAACACATGGCCGCCGATATTGATTCCCGTGAGTCCCTCGATCGGCGTCCGGAAGTACACGCACTGGCCCACATTGGTGTAGCCGGACATGGCCTCGTCTGCCGCCCGGTAACAGTCGGCGTTGGCCCGGTCCGCCGCCAGCGCCAGATCCAGTCTCCCGCTGGCGACCGGAGAGAACTGCCGGTTCTGGTAGATCACGCCCACCACCGTATCCGGGAACACGGAGCTGAGCACCCGGTTGACGACCACGCTGCCCACCGCAACCTTGCCGTCGTAGGGTTCTCCGCCCGCTTCGCAGTAGATCAGATTGGCCAGAAGCTTCCGGTCGCCCTCGGAAAAGCTCACCTCGGAGATATCCCGCCAGGTGGAATTGGCCGCCTTCTGGGACTGTGCCAGCTCCTCCGCCAGCTTGGCGCGCAGGTACGTCAGATCATCCTCCGCCTTGCGGATCTCCTCCTCCTTCTCCCGGGCCCTCTGCTCCGCCGCCGAAATATCGGACGCGTACTGGGCGATGGAATTGGAGGTCTGGTTGATCAGCCCGCTGACCCGTCCCTGCTCGGCCTGGGCACTCACCTGCAGGTTTTTCAGCTCCGCCATATCCGACTGCAGACGCGCTTCCTGCTCTTCGATCAGGCGTCGGTTCTCCATAAATTCCTCCAGCTTTCGCTGCTCGTAGTCGGCAATATTCTGAAGGTAATCCGCCGTATTGATCATCTCCGAGAAGCTCCCGGCATTTAAGAGGGCGGACACATAGCTGGCCTCTCCCCGCTCATAGGAATCCCGCGCGCGCATCACCATATTGCCGTACTGCCAGGCTTCCTTCTCCTCCGCCTCCTCCAGGGCCTCCCGGGTCACGGCGATATCCTGCTCCTTTTCATCGATCTGCCGCTCCAGATCTGCCAGCGTGTCGCTCACCCTGGTCAGCTGCTGGTTCAGATTGTTCAGTTCTCCCTGCAGGGTATTGCTTTCCCCCCGCATATTCTCAATGCGATCCTGCTCCTCATTCAGCTGCCCCTCCAGCTCCTGCTTATCCCGCTCCCGCTCATCGATCTCCTGCTGCGTGGTGCTGGGATTGCCGGTGGCCTTCGTCGGGAGCCCCTCGTCCAGAGAAAACAGCTCTCCCGCGAGAAATACCGTCAGAAGCGCAAGTGCG
>CANPWJ010000074.1 GCA_947584035.1 uncultured Acetatifactor sp.
GGGCAGTTTCTCTTTTGTATAAGCTGCTCTTTTTTCTTTCTGCCCTGAATCTGATACTTTCCTTAAGAATTATACCATACCTGCCGCATGGTTGCAAAATAACTTCGCGCACCGTTTTTCTGCCATATTTTTTTGCGATCCGGCAATTATGCAAAAAGAAACGCTCCGGAAATGATTCCTCACCCTGAGCGTCTCCTTCACGTCTTACGCCAAACAGGCAATAAGCCAAGCGATCATAGCTGCATACACATTTTGCAGATGCCACAGCTACTTTATCCTAAATTCCTCCGCTTCTTCATCCGTAAGAGGTCTGCCAAGCTGTCTGAACCTATCGATCATCTCTTTCCATTTATAGCGCTTACCGTCCGGCTCTCCGGTCAATCTGCTGTCCTTTGCATAATAAGAAATATCCTGTGTAAAATCTACTTGCTTTTTTTCCATCGCCAACATAGCCACCACCTACTTTCTGTCAACTTCCATCTTAGTTCGTATCTCCCCGTTCTTTTTTATTTTATCATATTTTCCTGCAAAATGCACTTAAAATGCGCATATTCCGCGCTCCCCCGACGCATACTGATAGGAAGCATACGGATCGAAGGAAAGGGTTGATCCCGCATCCGGATCTTTGATTCCCCGGAGCGGGATCCTATAAAAAGCATGAGACATCATCCTTCGGCATTTTCGCCGGAAAACTGCCTTTTTCTCTTTTTTGCGGCCTCCATCGCCGGATATCTGTGGGAGGTGCTTTTGTTTTTCCTGATCGAGGGGAGGTTTTATAACCGTGGCTTCTTTCACGGGCCCTGGCTCCCCGTCTACGGCACAGGCGCCGTACTGATCTTTCTCGCGCTCTACCCGCAGCGGCGGAACCTCCTGCGCTGCTTTTTTCTCTCCGCCGTCATCGGCGCCGCGGTGGAATTATTCACCGGGAAGCTGCTCCATGAGCTCTTCTGCCGCCGCTACTGGAACTACACGGGAGAATTTATGCACATCGGAGGCTACGTCTGCCTGTATTCCGTTCTCGGCTTCGCCCTGGCCGGGTCCTTCTTTGTCTGCGCGGCCGCGCCCTTTCTCCTCTCCCGCTGGGGACGTCTGCCCCAAAAGCTCCGCCGGACGGCGCTTACGCTCCTCCTTCTCCTCTTTCTGGCGGACGCGGCCTTTTCTGTGATCTCCCCAAACACCGGCCGGGGAATCGCAGACCAAACGGCCGTTTCTTCCAACCGCTTGTTCTGACTGCCTATTCTGACCGTTTCCCCTCGGATGCGTGCCCCTGTCTCGACAGGCGATAGAAAAGCGCGCTGAACGCCGTTCCCAACAGGCCCGTGCAGAGAAACATCACCGCCATGCCGCTCCCGGCACCCTCACCCACGATCCGGCTGAAAAAACATGCCAAAGCGCCCTGCCTTCGCATAAACGGCTCAAACACATAGTCCGCCAGAAAACCGCCAAGCAGAATCCCACCCGGTATCGTGGAAAACTGGAGCGCATTGCGCACTGCAAAGATCCGTCCCTGAAGCTCTGCCGGCACATCGCGGTACAGGATCATGTTCTGCCCCGCGTTGATAAACGGGATCGGCAGACTGGCCATCAGCCCCGCCAGCGACCAGGCGCAGACATTCTGTCCGGCCCCCATCAGAAGATCGCCGCACAGGAAGGACAGCACCGCGGAAAGATAGATCATTTTGATCCCGTCCCGCGAGAACCGGCCCGTCGCCACCAGGAGCCCTCCCGCGATGCCGCCGAACCCCATGATCCCATTGACGATGCCAAGCGCCACGGAGTCGTTCCCGCTGCGCGCCAGGATCATCGGCGACAGGATATTCTCATAAGTCAGCCTGGAAAAAAAGTTCAACAGCGCCATCGTGACAATGACGTTAAGGATCAGTCCGCTGCGCTTCAGATAAGAAAACCCTTCCCTGCAGCCCGCAAAGAACGGCTGTCCGCCCACGCCCTCCGCATGATCCTGTGGGATCCGGATCCAAAAAAGCAGCACCAGAAACGCCGCCGCAAAACTCATCAGGTCGATCAGCAGTATCAGCCGCAGTCCGCCCAGCGCGAACAGCGATGCCGAACATACCGGCGCAAGCACCATGACCAGATTGCCCGAAAACGAATTCATGCCGCTGGCCTGGGCGATCTTCTCCTCCGGCACCAGTCTGCCCATAGCCACCGCCGATGCCGGCTGCTGGAAAGCGTTCAAAAAACCGATCGCCGCGTTGACTAGGTAAATATGCGGCATCCGCAGCGCTCCCAGGGCGCTCAGGACAAACACCAGCCCGGAACATGCCGCCGCTGCGGAATCCGCCAGGAGCATGACCGTCTTTTTCCTGTGACGGTCAACGAAACCGCCCGCCGCGATGCTTGCCAGAATATACGGCACATAGTTGAAAAAGGACATAAGCGACACAGTCATGGCGGACCCGCTCTGCGTGTACGCCCACAGAATGAGCGCAAACCCCGTCATTTGGCTGCCCAGCTGCGACACCGCCTGGCTCAGCCAGAATACAATATATCTCTTAAAATTTTTCTTCATTGAATCTCCCTCCTGAAAGTGATGGAATCGTTTCTCTACAGGTACAAGATCCAATGCGGACAAACCATTCCCTCTGTACAAGTATTGCCCGTCACTCAGACCTTGTACAGAGTCCGACACTTAAATCGATGATCCTGTGGCACAACATGCCGGCACCTCCTCTCTGACATTTCTGCATTGTATATCGGCAGACTTCCCCGATTCCGAAATATCGGCCCGCTATTTTGCGGACGGCTCCTTCCCTCCGGCAGACCAGGGCGGAAGGGATATATCCGCGGAGAGCTGAAACTGTCCCGGGCTTCTCTGGACGGCCGCCCGTTGTGCGCACAGCCGCATCAGTCCCTGCAGCAGCCGCCTCTCGTCCCAGTCCCCGGAAAGGCTTTCCCGGATCTGTCCCAGGGACCGGGGCATGAGATCCAGCGCCCGGCAGATCTCCCGCAGCTCCGGGGAAAGTCCTGCCAGTCCTGCAGGGCCCGTCCCTTGCGGCGGCTTCTCGCCCTGCGGCGCCGCCTCCCCTTGTGACGGTCTCTCTCTTCGCGGCGGCTTTTCTCCCTGCATCGGCTTTTCTCCCCGCGACGGCTTCTCTCCTCGGGACGGCTCCGCGCCCTGCATCGGCTTCTCTCCCCGGGACGGTTCCTCTCCCTGCATTGGCTTTTCTCCTCGGGACGGCTCCGCGCCCTGCATCGGCTTTTCTCCTCGGGACAGCTCCTCTCTCTGCGGCGGCTTCTCGCCCGCGCCGAAATCTGCGCTCCCCACGAACCGCTCCTCCATCTCCCGCAGGAAATCCGCCGGGGACAAAAACACTCCGGCCCCCTGCTGGAGGAGCCGGTTGCAGCCGTCGCTCAGTCGGTCCGTCACCCGCCCGGGAACCACATAGACCTCCTTCCCCTGCTCCAGCGCCATGTCCACGGTGATCAGCGTGCCGCTCTTCTGCCGGGCCTCCACGACCACCAGCGCGTCCGCCAGCCCACTCACGATGCGATTTCTCGGCGGAAAATTCGAGGCCCGCGGCGGGACTCCCGGCGGGTAGGGGGACAGGATGCCTCCCTCCTCCAGCAGTCTGTCGTACAGTCCCTGGTTCTGCCTGGGGTAACAGATGTCCACGCCGCATCCCAGCACGCCGAAGGACACTCCCCCCGCCGCCAGCGCCTCCGCCTGACAGATACCGTCCACGCCCCGGGCCATCCCGCTGATGACACAGACTCCCCTTCTCCCCAGCTCTTTTCCCAGCTCGGCCGCCACATACCGCCCGTATTCCGAACATTCCCTGGCGCCCACCACCGCCACGGAGAGCTTCCCCTCCTGGGGGATCCGCCCCCGGTAAAACAGGCAGCCCGGCGGATCCGGGATCCTGCGCAGACGCTCCGGGTATTCCGGATCCTGCAACAGCAGCAGACCGATCCCCCTTTGCAGCAGCTTTTCGTATTCCGCCTCCGGGGAAGCGCTCTCCCGGCTCTCCCACAGGGTCTTTTGCTGGGAGGCCGTCAAAAGCGGCCGCAGTCTGCCGCTCTCCGCCCGGTAGATCCCTTCCATGCTCCCAAAGCGCTCCAACAGCTTCTCCGCCGTGCGGCTGCCGAATCCCGGCAGTCCAAACAGCCAGGAGGCATAGGCGCGCTCCCTGTCTCTTCCTTCCATCCTCTCTCCCCCTGTCAGATCCAATAGTCCAGAAGCGGCCGATAGCCGGCTGCCTCCAGCAGATGCTCCTCGCCGATCTGCCGCTCCCCGGCCAGATCCGCTATGGTGCGCGCCACCTTGAGCAGACGGTGGTATCCTCTGGCGCTCAGCCTCAGGCTGTCGTACAACCGCTCCATGAGCGCCCGCTCCGCCTTCCCCAGGGGACAGTACGTCTCCATATCCGCCGCGGAAATGTCCGCGTTAAACCGATAACGGCTCCCCGCGAACCGCTGCTCCTGTCTGCGTCTGGCCTCCATCACCCGTTTCCGGATCGCGGCGCTGCTCTCCCCCTTCTCTCCTTCCTGGAGATGATCCAGCCCTACCGGGCGAAGCTCCACACACAGATCGATCCGGTCCAGCACCGGCCCCGACACCCTGCCCAGGTAGCGCTTCACCTGAGGCGTCGTACAGCGGCAGCGGTTGACGTCCGGATAATAGCCGCAGGGACAGGGGTTCATGGCGCACACCAGCACAAACTCCGCCGGATACGAGACGCTTCCGTTCACTCTGGATACCCGCACCTTCCGCTCCTCCAGCGGCTGGCGCATCCCGTCCAGGATCCCTCTCGGAAATTCCGGAAGCTCGTCCAGAAACAGGACGCCGCGGTGGGACAGGGAGAGCGCCCCTGGCATGGGGGAAGAGCCTCCCCCGAAGAAGGCCGCCTGGGACACCGTGTGATGCGGATCCTGGAAGGGCCTTTTCGTGATGAGCGGTTTCTCCCCCAGCTTTCCCGCTACACTGTACACCCCTGTCACCTCCAGACTCTCCTCCAGGGTCAGCGGAGGCAGGATACTCGGGATCCGCCGCGCGATCATGGTCTTGCCGGAGCCGGGAGGCCCCGTCATCAACAGATGGTGAAACCCGGCGGCGGCAATCTCCGCCGCCCGCTTGGCCGTCTCCTGTCCATGGATCTGGGAAAAATCCTCTCCCTCCTCCCCTTCGTCGGACAGCCGGGAAAGCTCCGTCTGCGCCGGCGGAAGGATATTGGGATCTGCGCCGCCCCGCAGAAACGAAAGAACCTGCTCGATGTGCGAGGCTCCCCGCACCTTCACACCCGGTACCACCGCTCCCTCCCCGGCGTTTTCCAGAGGCACGATGCACTCCCGTATGCCGTTTGCGGCGGCTTCCCTGACAATGGGCAGCACACCCTTCACCCGCCGGATCTCACCGTTTAACCCCAGCTCTCCCAAAAACAGGATCCCTTTTGACGCCTCCGGCGGAACATATTCCATGGACTGCAGGACCCCCACCGCGATGGGAAGGTCGAAGGCGGTCCCGTCCTTCCGACGGTCAGCCGGAGACAGATTCACTGTAATACGCGCACAGGGAACAGGGATCCTGGCATTTTTTAGCGCCACGCTGACCCGCTCCCGGGACTCTCTCACCTCGCCGCTCAGAGACCCCACCAGGCTGAACGAGGGAAGGCCGGGCGCGATATCCACCTCCACGCCCACCATATAGGCGCAGACTCCTAAGAGCGCGCCGGACAAAATTTCCGAGTACATTTCTTTCTCTCCTCACATAGTTCACATATTGCAGAGTGCTGCCTACAGCGAAGATCGGCGCTTCAAATGCCCCTCGGCACAAGCGGGAATCGCAAAAGGCAGTTACCCTTCTCGTCAAGTTACAAAAAATGGGAATGTGTTCGTGGAAGAACTCCACCTGTAAGACAAAATATCCGGGAACCGGAAAAAGATCTTTTTTTGGGGGAAAACGCGAACGCGCCTACACGCTCTGCTTCGGGCCGTCTGCGCCCGCACGGATCCCTTTCAGAGATTTTCGGGCCGCCTCCGTCACGGGAAACACTTCGTAGGACAGCCCTCTGTCCCCGTCCGCCCGGGCGGCCATCCGCTGTACGACGATCGTCTGCAGCACATTGGCAAGACGCCCTCTGATCTGGCCCTGCTGCACTGCCGGGAACCGGTTCAGCAGATAATTCAGCGCACCGTCCGCCCCGGAGGCAGCCACCGCCGTAAACACCAGGCAGCCCGCTTCCGCCGCGTCCAACGCCGCGCAGACTGTGTCCCCGTCACCGAGTTCTCCCACCATGACCACGTCCGGATCCTCCCGGAGCGCCGCCCGCAGGGCCTGTCCGTAGCTTCCGGAGTCCAGGCCGATCTCCCGCTGGTCCACCAGGGAGCGCTCGTGGGCATGGAGGTACTCGATGGGGCTTTCCAGGGTGATCACATGCGCCTCCCTGGTCTTGTTGATCTGATCCACAAGGGCCGCCAGCGTGGTGGTCTTGCCGCTGCCCACCGGGCCGGTGACCAGCACCAGACCGCTCTTAAGCCCGGCCAGCCTCCGCACCGTTTCCGGAGCCCCCAGCTGTTCCAGGGACGGCACCCTGGAGGTGATCAGGCGGAACGCGAAAGAGACATTCCCCCGCTGCTTGTAGGCGTTTACCCGGCAGCGGATCTCCTCGGTGACAGACAGAGCCATATCGTACTCTCCCCGCTCCTCGAACCGCTGACGCTGCGCGTCGTCCAGGATCCCTACCAGCACATCCAGCGTGTCCGCAGACTGGATCCTGGGAAAATCCATTTCCGTCAGCCTGCCCTGCACGCGCATCCGCGGGGAAGCTCCCACTGTCAGGAGCACGTCGCTGGCGTCTGCCTCCGCTGCCGCTCTTAAGATTTCCTCCAGGATTCCATTGACAGACATCACAAACTCCTTTTCTCGAATAAGGTCATTATACCACCCTTCCCGGAAAATAACAAGGGAGTCAGACCCCGAACTGGCGCCGCAGCTTCTGCAGCGCCTTCTTCTCGATCCGCGACACATAGCTGCGCGAAATACCCAGCCGGGCGCCGATCTCGCTCTGGGTGGCCTCCCGTTTCCCGTCCAGTCCATAGCGCAGGATCAGGATCTCCCGCTCCCGCTCCGTCAGACATTCCTGAAGCAGCCGAAAGAGCCTCCTGCAGTTTCGCTCCCGCTCCAGCCCTTCCACGATATCGGGCTGCTGCTGTTCGATCACATCCACCAGATGGATCTCGTTCCCCTCTTTGTCCTGCCCGATCGGCTCAAAGTAGGAGACCTCCCGGGACGTCTTTTTTTTGCTGCGGATAAACATCAAAAGTTCATTATCTATACAGCGGCAGGCGTAGGTGGCAAGCCTCCCCTTTCCGGCGTCAAACGTGTCCACCGCCTTGATCAGGCCGATACATCCTATGGAGATCAGATCCTCCATATCTTCATCCACGTTTTGATATTTTTTGGCGATGTGGGCCACCAGACGCAGATTCCGCTCGATCAGGACATCCTTGGCCAGCCTGGCTTCCGCGGCATCTCCCTCCCGCAGCAGACGGATATACTCCGCCTCCTCCGCCGAAGTCAGGGGTTTTTGAAAGGTTTTCAAAAATAGCCTCCGTGGATTACTCTCAACACTATTCTATGAAAATCCTATCCCCCAAGTGCCTGTCAGTCGAAGAGAAACTGGCTCATCACATAGTTGCTCAGGTCCAGTCCCCGCTCGGTCAGGGCCAGGTACCGCCCGCCGTCCGCCGCGTCCGTCCGCCAACGCAGGAGCCCGTCCGACCGGTTTTTCCGGATCACAGGGCCGTAGACCTCCTTCAGGGAACGCCCGAAGGTCTCCCGAAACCGTTCCTCACTGACCCCGCCGACCAGGCGCAGCCCCAAAAAGAGGAACTCCTCCATCTGCTCCGCCTCCGTGAGGACTTCCACATCCTCCCGGCAGCCAAGCGGCGCGCGAAGGTAGCTTTCCAGATCTCTCCCGTTGTGAAAGCGCACATTCCGAAACAGGGACGCCGCCCCCAGCCCCAGGCCGATATAGTCCACCCGCCGCCAATAGCCGCAGTTATGCCGGCACGCATAGCCCGGCCGGGCATAGTTTGAGATCTCATATCGGGAAAAACCGGCGGCCGAAAGCCGCTTTTTTGTGTCCCGGTACATCTGTCTCTCGCAGTCCTCATCCGGCAGGATCAGCTCGCCCCGCTCCTGCCGCTCATACAGAGGGGTCCCCTCCTCCACAATCAGGCTGTAGACGGAGATATGGGCGGGCAGCGGCTCCAGCGCCAGCACCTTCTCCAGCGTCTCACGGAAATCCCCCCGCGTCTGCCCGGGCAGCGCGCTCATCAGATCCACATTGATATTGTGGAAGCCGGCCTTCACCGCAGCCCCATACGCCTCCGCAAACTGCTCCCAGGTATGGATCCTTCCCAGCGCGCGAAGCTCCTCCTCCCGGGCGGACTGCAGCCCGATACTCAGGCGGTTGATCCCGGCCCTGCGGTACGCTGCAAGGCTCTCCGGGCCCACCGTCCCCGGATTCACCTCCATCGTGATCTCCGCGTCCCCAGCCACCTGAAAGTGCCTCCGCACCGTCTCAAGGAGCCGTTCGATCCAGACGGGATCTACCACGGAGGGCGTACCGCCCCCCACAAAAACGGACGTGACCTGATATTCCCGGCACCCATCCGCCCTTCCCTCCGTCTCCGCAAGCAGGGCCCGCATGTACGCCTCCTTCGTCTCCCGGTCCCCGGGGGCGGAAAGGAAGTCGCAGTACAGACATTTCCGCACACAAAAGGGGATGTGAATATACAGCTCTAACGGGGTTCTTTCCATTCCACAGCCTTTCCTCCGGATCCGGTGCCCCACGCAGCGTCCTCCGAAGCCTTATCCTTATTTGCGGTCGTCCAGCTTCAGTACGCTCATAAACGCTTTCTGAGGGATCTCCACGCTGCCGATCTGGCGCATACGCTTCTTGCCCTCCTTCTGCTTCTCCAGAAGCTTCTTCTTGCGGGTGATATCGCCGCCGTAGCACTTCGCCAGCACATCCTTGCGCATGGCCTTCACCGTCTCCCGGGCAATGATCTTGCCGCCCACAGCCGCCTGGATGGGGATCTCAAAGAGGTGCCTGGGGATCTCGTCCTTGAGCTTTTCGCACATCCTGCGCCCCCGCTCATACGCGGAGCCCGCGTGGACGATAAACGACAGGGCGTCCACCTCCTCCCGGTTGATGAGAATGTCCAGCTTCACCAGCTCCGACCTCTCGTATCCCTTGATGTCATAGTCAAAGGAGGCATACCCCCGGGAGCGGGACTTCAGGGCGTCAAAGAAATCGTATATGATCTCGTTTAAAGGAAGCTCGTACCTTAACAGCGCACGGGTTCCCTCGATGTATTCCATTCCCAGATAGCGGCCCCGCCGCTCCTGACAAAGCTCCATGATGGAACCGATGAATTCGGAGGTCACCATGATCTCCGCGCTGACAATGGGCTCCTCCATATAGTCGATCTCGGAGGGATCCGGCAGATTGGAGGGATTGGTCAGCTCGATCACCTCCCCGTTTGTCCTGTGCACTTTGTAGACCACCCCGGGCGCCGTGGTCACCAGATCCAGATTGTACTCCCGCTCCAGGCGCTCCTGAATGATCTCCAGATGCAGAAGCCCTAGGAACCCGCAGCGGAATCCAAACCCCAGGGCGACGGACGTCTCCGGCTCATAATTCAGCGAGGCATCGTTGAGCTGCAGCTTCTCCAGCGCGTCCCTGAGATCGGGATATTTCGCCCCATCCGCCGGGTAGAGGCCGCAGTACACCATGGACTGCACCTTTTTATAGCCGGGCAGGGGCGCCGCGCAGGGATGATCCGCGTCCGTCACCGTGTCGCCCACCGCCGTGTCCTTCACATTCTTAATGGAGGCGGTGATA
>CANPWJ010000075.1 GCA_947584035.1 uncultured Acetatifactor sp.
CTCCCCTCCTGCGCCGCGTCGTCCCCATAGAGAGAGACATACGTGTTGAGAGGGAGATGCTTCTGCCGCTTGGATGCCTGGACCGCCGTGTACATCTGGCGGCTGACGCACAGGTCCGCGAAGGTGTGGAAGCTGGCATCCCTTCCGCAGTCATAATCCCGCACCGCTTTAAACAGGCCGATCATCCCCTCCTGGATCAGATCCTCGTTGTCCCCGCCCAGGATAAACATGGATTTCGCCTTGTTCCGCACCAGATCCTTGTACTTGTCGCAGATATAATCTATGATCTGCCGCTCCCCGTCCCGCAGACGAAGGATCAGCTCCTCATCCGTAAACTGGCTGTAATCCAAAAAATGTCCCGGCATTTTCCGCCTTTTCCTCCCAATCCTCAGACGCTTGCGAAGCTTACGGTTCCCGCCGCTCTACCGACCTGTCGGCTCTAGCGGTTCCCCCATCTCTGCCGCACGATCTCATACGCCAGCACGCCCGTGGCCACAGAGACATTCAACGAATCGATGGTTCCCTTCATGGGAATGGAGGCGGTCAGGTCGCATTTCTCCTTTACCAGCCGTCCGACTCCCTCCCCCTCGCTGCCGACGACCAGCCCGATGGGGCCCCGCAGATCCAGATCATACAGGACCGTGCCGTCCATGTCCGCACAGACGAACCAGATCCCCTCTTTCTTCAGCTCTTCGATGGTCCGCGCCAGATTGGTCACCCGCGCCACGGGCGTGTAATTCAATGCTCCCGCGGAAGTCCGCGCCACTGTCGCGGTCAGCCCCGCCGCACGGTTTTTAGGAAGGATGACCCCGTGGGCTCCCGCCAAATTGGCCGTCCGGATGATGGCCCCCAGGTTGTGGGGATCCTCAATATTGTCCAACAGGAAGAGAAAGGGCGGTTCCCCTTTCTCCCTGGCCGCCCGCAGAATGTCCTCCACCTCCGCATACTCGTAAGCCGCCGCATAGGCGATGACCCCCTGGTGCTTCCCGGTCTCCGACATCTGATCCAGCCGTTCCCTGCTCACAAATTTCAGGGGAGTGTCGTGCTTTTTGGCCTCCCTCCGAATGGTCATCATGGGCCCGTCCTGGCATCCGTCCAGGAGAAACAGCTTGTCGATGGGTTTCCCGGAGCGGAACGCCTCAATCACAGCATTTCTTCCCTCTATGGTAAATTCCTGATATCCCATTTTGCTCCCGCCCGCTCCTTTCCCAGCACCGCCAGCCCTTACAGCTTCATCCCCGCCAGCTCGATCCCGCGTTTCACCAGCGCAAGCAGACGATCCATCCGGTCCGTGAGATACAGATAGCCCACCAGCGCCTCATACCCGGTGGCCTGCTTATACTCCTGTATGCTGGAATTCTTGGCAAAGGTGTATGGTTTCGCGTTTCTGCCTCTCTTGTAGACCGCCAGCTCCTCCTCAGTCAGCTCCCCCAGGAGCAGATGGATCATCTGCGCCTGGGCCACAGCGTTCACATACCGCACGGTCTCCCGGTGCAGATCGCGGCTGGGACGGTTCGCCCGCTCCACCACCACGCTGCGGATCACCAGGTCGTAGACGGCGTCCCCGATGTAGGCCAGAGCCAGCGGGGAATACTGCCGGACATCCTGCTCCCCGCAGCCAAAGACCTCCTTGACGGCTTTCAGCAGACTTACGCTCTCTTCCATTTCACACCCTCGCGCGTATCCTCCAAAACGATACCTCTCTCCAAAAGCTCCTGCCGGATCTCGTCCGCCCGGGCAAAGTTTTTGGCCTTTCTGGCCTCCTGCCTTTCAGCGATCAGAGCCTCAATATCGCTGTCCAGCATCTCCGCCTGCCGCTCCACGATCAGGCCGCAGATATCGCAGAGCGCCACGATCTCCTCCTTCAGCGTCTGCAGAAACGCCTTGCTGCTCTCCCGGCCCGCATGGGTGTTGGCAAACTTGACCAGCTCAAAGATTACCGACAGGGCGTCCGCCGTGTTAAAGTCATCATCCATGGCCTCGTCAAACCGGGCGGCAAACCGCTCCGCCTCCTGCAAAAGCTCCCGCTCCGCATCGGAGAGCTCCTCCGTCCCGCCGTTTTCCAGAAGGAAATTCAGGTTCTCCACGCTGGTCACAATGCGTTCGTAGCCGTTTTTAGCCGCCTCCATAAGCGCATCGCTGAAATTCAGCTGGCTCCTGTAATGGGCGGACAGCATAAAGAACCGCAGTACCTGGAGATCATATTTCTCACTGATATCCCGCACTGTAAAGAAATTTCCCGCCGATTTGGACATCTTGCGGTTGTCAATGTTTAAAAAGGCATTGTGCATCCAATATCTGGCAAAGGTCTTGCCGTTGGCCGCCTCCGACTGAGCGATCTCGTTCTCGTGGTGGGGAAAGATCAGATCCTCCCCGCCCGCGTGGATGTCGATCTCATCCCCCAGATATTTCTTGCTCATAACCGAACACTCAATATGCCATCCGGGGCGCCCCTGGCACCAGCAGGATTCCCAGTAGGGCTCCCCCTCCTTCTTGGGCTTCCAGAGCACAAAGTCCAACATGTCCTCCTTTTGATCCTCCCCGGACACCAGAAGGGAACGGTTGCCTCCCCGCAGATCGTCCAGATTCTTGTGGGAAAGCTTGCCGTATTCTTGGAAGCTCCGGGTGCGGAAATAAACCGTCCCGTCCGCCGCCTTGTAGGCATGGCCCCTGTCGATCAGCGTCTGGATCATCTGAAGCATCCCGTCGATCTCCTGGGTGGCCAGCGGATGCGTGGTGGCCGGTCTGACGTTCATGGCCTCCATATCCTTCTTGCACTCCGCGATATAGCGGGTGGAGATAACTTCCGCGTCCACACCCTCCTCGATGGCCTTTTTGATGATCTTGTCGTCCACATCGGTAAAGTTGGACACATAGTTCACCTCGTAGCCCTTGTGCTCCATATAGCGGCGCACCGTGTCAAAGACGATCATCGGGCGCGCGTTTCCTATGTGGATCAGGTTGTAGACCGTGGGGCCGCACACGTACATCTTTACCTTGCCGGGCTCCAGCGGCACAAATTCTTCCTTCCGTCTGCTCAGAGTGTTGTAAATCTTAAGGCTCATCTTTTTCCTCTCCTTCTTTCTCCATCTCGCTCATCCGGCTGCGCAGCCGCTTCATCTCGTCCTCCAGCTCCAGCAGCCTGGTGGTCAGGACGGAATTCGCCTTCTGCAGACAGGTGATGTCCTCCCGCACCGGGTCGGGCAGATCGTTGTGGCTCAATGTATCCTGGGGTAGCTGCATGTTAAACCGCCTCACCACACGTCCCGGCACTCCCACCACGGTGGAGTTGGGGGGAACCTCGCTCAGGACCACGCTTCCCGCCCCGATCTTGGAATTGTCCCCGATCCGAAAGGAACCCAGCACCTTGGCCCCGGCGCTGATCATCACGTTGTTTCCCACCGTGGGATGCCGCTTTCCGTGCTCCTTTCCGGTCCCTCCCAGCGTCACCCCCTGGTACAGGGTGACATTGTCGCCGATCACGGCGGTCTCCCCGATGATAACGCCGTTTCCGTGGTCGATGAAGAGCCCCTTTCCGATCTGTGCTCCGGGATGGATCTCTATCCCGGTCTTTCGGACGCCTCGCTGCGAGACATAGCGCGCCAGAAAATAATGCTTCTTCAGATATAGCTTATGAGCGATACGATAGTGCAGCATCGCCCGGAAGCTGGGATATAGAAACACCTCCCAGTTGGAGTGTATGGCGGGATCCCTCTCCCGTATCATTCGGATCTCTTCCCTGATAAAACCCATTCCGCGTCTCTCCATTCCGAGGGAAACCAAAGAGAACAGGCCCTGCGGGCCATCTCATGTGAAAAAACGGATAAAGCCATCTCCCCAGAGACGGTTTTACCCGCGGTCCCACTCTCGTTAAGGGCTTCCTTTTCTTCCTTTTCCTTCTATCAGAATATGCAAAAACCGGAGTTTTGTCAACCCCTTTTGCAGGGGGCGCCTCCGCGGGGCTTATCTCCTGTGCCAGTCATCCTTCCGCAGAGCTCATTTCCCTGCAGAGCTCATACTCCTGTGCAAGTCATCCTTTTGCAGGGCTCATTTCCCTGTGGCAGGGCAGCCGCCGCAGCCCTCGCAGCCTGC
Organism: uncultured Acetatifactor sp.; assembly: GCA_947584035.1. Taxonomy (GTDB): domain Bacteria; phylum Bacillota; class Clostridia; order Lachnospirales; family Lachnospiraceae; genus Acetatifactor. The sequence continues at coordinate 4,093 of CANPWJ010000075.1, forward strand.
CGTCCGCACCGGCCTGGCTTCCAGGTCAAAGGGGCTGGTCAGCATACAGATCGCCTGGGAAGAGATCCCCTCTCCCGTCCCGGTAAAGCCGAGCCCTTCCTCGGTGGTGGCCTTCACATTGACCTGCTCCGTCTCGACCTGCAGGGCCTCCGCGATGTTTTTCCGCATGGCCTCGATGTGCGGCCGCATCTTGGGCGCCTGGGCGATAATGGTGGCGTCGATATTTTCGATCAGGAAACCACCCTCCTCCAGCAGGGCTCCCACCCGCTTTAAAAGCTCCAGGGAGGATATGCCCTTGTAGGCGGGATCCGTGTCGGGAAAATGCTTCCCGATATCCCCCAGCGCCGCCGCGCCCAGGAGCGCGTCCATGACCGCATGCAGCAGCACATCCGCGTCCGAATGGCCCAAAAGCCCTTTCTCATAGGGAATATCCACCCCACCCAGGATCAGCCTCCTGTCCTCCACCAGCCGGTGCACATCATATCCCATTCCGATTCTCATGGCGTTCCCCTTTCCTTTTTCCCTGCTCTCAAGATGCTTCTGCGCGCCCGGCAAGGTCGGTCAGCGCACCTGTGCCTGTCCCTCCTCCGGTCTGCAGGACAGCAGAGCCTCCGCATCCGGATACTCGTACACCACATACGCGCCGTCCGCATAGACCTGCTGCCCGTTCCGGACCGCCTTCGCATCCGCAAAGCGCTCCGCCTCCTCTTCCGTCAGAAGCAGGAACACCCTGCCCGGATGGTAGCCCTCCTCGTAATACCTTTTGGGGGTGGACCAGGTAAAGAACTGCAACCCCTCCGGGTCCAGTATATTGGCCACTTCCACCCGTCCCCCTGTGAGCTCCGTCACAATATTCGCGTTCCAGTAGGTAGCATAACCGAAATCATACGTCTCCTCCAGAAACTCCGCCACGTCCCTCCGCTCCGCGTTCTTATCCGTGGTGACATAGGAGAGGATGGTTTTCCCGGGGCCGAGCCCCAGACAGAGACACAGCAGGACGCCCGCCAGAAGCCGGTCCCAGAGCCGCTCCTCCCGCTCCAGGAAAAAAGCCAGCGCCGGGAGCACGAACACAAAGACCGTCAGATAATACCTGGGCACCATGGTGCTCGTGGTAAACACAAACACAAACACATTCAGCGCCAGCGCGCTCCAAAAAAACAGCGCCGCAAACAGCCGCTCCCCCTCACTTTTCCGGACGGCCCACACAGCGCAGCCGCCAAACACCGCGATCATCACAAACGCCGCCAGTGTGACAAGCCCCCGCAGGGAAATCACGCTCCGGTCGGGGATATAGCCAAAGAGCATGAGCAGACTGCCGACGGCGTCCTGCGCGCGCTCCCACAGGACCCCCTGATATACGGAGATAAAATTGGTCCCCCCGTAGGTCTGGAAAATATAGCGTCTGCTGACCCACAGGACGTTGAGCCCATAGCCGGCCACGCCGCCCGCGGCTCCCAGCAGAGCTGTGTACAGATAGCGCGCCCTTTCGCACGCAAACAGCCGCAAAAGGCGGCCTTTGTTTTTTCCGTCCGCCCGAAATTCCGCCCGCAGGGCGCGGTATTCCTCCGCTCCCAGCAGATACACAAACGCCGCCAGCACAAGCGGCACCTGGAGCGCCAGCAGATACCGGACGCCGGAGACCCCGCAGATCAGGGAGAGGCCGACAAAGCAGACAGCCAGCTCCCACTGTCGGATCCTCCGGTATTCTTCCCGTTTAACCAGCCGCAGATACATTCCCAGAAAGAGAAAGCCCAGGATCACATGCCACGGATAGGTGTTGCCCATCTCCATGTGCAGCATCATTGTCTCCGAAAAGGGCAGGAGCAGGATCACCGAGGTCAGGATCACCGGGCCTTTCTTTCCCCCAAACGGCTTCATCATGTAGAAATAGGAAGCCGTCATCAGCAAATAGGAGGACAGATTGGCCGCCATGCGGATCCCCTGCCAGTTTTCGGACAGGCGAAACAGCGGGCCCATCACCAGATGCGTGTACAGGAAGCGAAATTCTGTGGAATAATACCAGTCCGGCGTGGCAAAGATATGCCCTTCCTCCGAGAGCAGCCGGGAGAAGATCATCTCCGCGGACATGTCGGAGTCCAGCCAGTGGTCCGGATAGAACAGATTCAGAAGGACCAGCAGCAAAAAAGCCAGCCCCAGCAGGACATAAGGCCCCCATTTTGTAATCGCCTTCCTCATACGCGCCATTCCCTCCTTCCGTGTTTTTGAACTGCGGCACTCCGGTTTCCAACGGATCCCTTACCACAGACGCGCTTCCGCTATCTCCGTTTCCGCCATCACGCCTTCCGGTTCGGCTCCTCTCGCCGTCCCAGCTTTCGCCGTATCGCCTTCCGGATCAGCTCCTCTCGCCGTCCCAGCTTCCACCATCACGCCTTTCAGATCGGCCTCTCTCGCCGTCCCAGCTCCCGCCGTCTCTCCTTCCATCACGCCTTCCGGTTCGACTCCTCTCACCGTCCCTGCTTCCGTTATCTCGCCTTCCGGTTCGGCTCCTCTCGCCGTCCCAGCTTCCGCCGTCACGCCTTCTGCCCCGGCTCCTCTCGCCGTCCCAGCTTCCGCCGTCTCTCCTTCCATCACGGCCTCCGGTTCGACCTCTCCCACCGTCACGCCTTCCGTCACGGCCTCCGGTTCGGCCATACCCGTTGGGATGTCCGCCTTTTCCACGGCCTCCGGCCCGGGAGAAATCGTCCACCGGGATTTCTTCCCCCTTGTCGCCTACCTGCATTTTCAGCATGGCGGCCGCCAGCTCCAGCGCGCTGCAGCCTTCTTCCTCCATCTTGCGCTCCAGGAACTGCTTCATCAGCTCCATATCCTCATGCACATGGAATTCCCAGGCGCGGTTCAGATATTTATCCGCCTTGGCCTTCAGCACCTTGGCCGCTCCCGGCAGCTTCTTCTCCTCCACCTTGGTGTGGCAGACGCGCTCGATCTCCCGGAGCTGGTAGATCTCCCTGCCGCTGACAAAGGTAAACGAACGCCCCTTTCTCCCGGCGCGCCCGGTTCGCCCGATGCGGTGCACATAGTATTCGATATCCTGGGGGATATCATAGTTGATCACAGCCTCCACATCGTCCACGTCGATCCCTCTGGCCGCCACATCCGTGGCCACCAGGATGGCCGTCGCCCCGCTGCGGAAGCGTCCCATGGCCACGTCCCGCTGGTTTTGGGACATGTCCCCGTGCAGCCCCTCCGCCTGGTAGCCATGGCGCTTGAGCATCTCCGCCACCTCGTCCACCTTGTGCTTGGTATTGCAGAACACCAGCGCCAGCTTGGGCTGATAGTATTCCAACAGCCGCACACAGGCGGCGTCCTTGTCACAGCTTCGGATCCGGTAGTACCGCTGGGACACCAGCGGGATCGTCAGCTCCTTCGCCGCGATCCGGATCATCCGGGCATCCTTCTGGAAACGGTGCGTGATCTCCAGAATGGGCCCCGGCATGGTAGCCGAGAAAAGCGCCGTCTGGTGCTCCACCGGGATCTGGCCCAGAATGGTCTCCATATCCTCCCGGAAGCCCATGTTCAGCATCTCGTCCGCCTCGTCCAGCACCACCATGCGGATATTGTCCAGACGGATGGTGCGGCGGCGCATATGATCCATAACGCGCCCCGGCGTCCCAACGATGATCTGCACGCCCCTGAGCGCCATGATCTGACGGCTGATCTCCTGTCCTCCGTATATCGGCAGGACCTTGATCCCGCTCATGTATCTGGCCAGTCTGCGCAGCTCCTCCGCCGCCTGGATCGCCAGCTCCCTGGTGGGGCAGAGGACGATCACCTGCAGCTTCCGAAGCGCGGGATCCACCTTCTGAATGGCGGGGATCCCAAAAGCCGCCGTCTTTCCCGTGCCGGTCTGGGCCTGTCCGATCAGGTCCCTTCCCTCCAAAAGCTCCGGGATGGCCTGCTCCTGGATCGGCGAGAGCCGTTCAAACCCCATCTCCTGAACGGCACGCAGGATCCGCGGATCCAACCGATCGGCAAAGACGCCGGGCGCCTTCGCATCCTCCTCCCCGTCAGATGACTCCCCCGGGATCCATCCCATCTCCTTCCCGGCGGACGCCTCCTCCTTTACCGCGGACGGCGCTGCATCCTCCCAGGACATCTCCTTCGCGGGGATTCCTTCCGCCCCGTCCCTCTCTCTGCTGCCTTTTTTCCAAAAATTGCCCACTCGCTCTTCCTCTTCCCTCTCTCCTATGTCCGCCGTCTCCGTCTCCCGGGCCGCTCCCACAGGCCGCTACACGGCCGCGTGGAACCAGAACACCTTGCAGACGGGACAGTCCCTGTCCTTCTTCATCACATGGGGGACATGGGCCGGCACCATAAAGGCGACCCCCGGCTCCATCGCGATCTCCTGGCCGTCGATCAACGCCTTTCCGTGTCCCTCCAGCACCAGAAAACCCTCCTGGTCCTCATGGCTCCTGGCCACATCGTACTCCTCCCGGGTATAAAAGGACACACCGCAGTTACAGCCGTTCACACACCCGTGGCGCTCGTCCAGCAGGGCGTACCCGGTGCGCTCTCCCAGCTCCCTCACTACATCCTCCAGCTTTACATAGGGTATCATCTCTCTCACTCCTTAAAAAGGCAGGACATGCACGGCATTCCCTGCACTCCTGCCTCTCCTGTCCTATTGCTCCTGCTTGCGCCGACGGCGCAAACCTTCTCCCTTTCGCAGCCGTTCTTTCCGGGGCCGCGCCGTTACGCCTTTTTCCCCTTGCCGGCGGAGTCCTTGGCCGAAGCCTCCTTCTTGGCCGCGGGCTTCCGGGCGGGCGCCTTCTTCGCGGGCTTCTCCTTGCCGCTCAGCTCCTTCAGGAAAGCGGCTTTCCCCAGATTGCCCTCCGCCTTGATCTTTCCGGTCAAAAATGCCTTAACCGGATCCAGCTTTCCATTGGCGATCTGAAGGATCGTATCCGCCGGCGCCGTCACCAGCACATCCCGGTCATAATACTCATAGGGCTCCACGCTGACCTTTCCGTCGCTGATCTCCAGATAGAAGGCTCCTTCCGCCTCCCCGGTCACGTTAAACTGAAACGCCACATGCTCCGCCACCTTGCTGGCATCCACATCTCCATAGGCATCCCGCACTTGCTTTACCAATTCTTCGTAGGTCATATTCTTTTCCTTTCTCACACAGAACTTTTTTCGTTGTCAGGTTACAGGTAAATTATATTTTATGAAAAAGGAACCTGAGATATCCCTCCCAGATTCCCAATCCCCATAGCGAAGGAGAGATTCGAACTCTCGACACCACGGGTATGAACCGTGTGCTCTAGCCAACTGAGCTACCTCGCCATATTCCAACTGTCGTTGGAGTGGAACCTATAGGGCTCGAACCTATGACCCTCTGCTTGTAAGGCAGATGCTCTCCCAGCTGAGCTAAGATTCCATTACAGCCGGCTCCGCAATCGAACCGACTTTGTTAGTATACAATGTAACCCGCCGTTTGTCAACTGTTTTTTGCAGGGAATCGCGAAGAATCGCAGGGCGGGAGAATCGGACGGCGCGCAGCCGGATAAGCGATTCCCCCAAGGCCCCCGCGCATCCCGCCTCCTACATCCTCTCCGGCGCGCTGAATCCCAGCACATCGATGCAGGTCTCCAGGATATCCCGGGTGAACACCAGAAGGGCGATCAGCCCGGAGCGCTTCCCGGGATCCTCCTCCTTCAGGATGTTTGTCTCGTGATAGAAATGGTTAAACGCATTGGACAGGTCATAGATATAGGCGCAGACCTTGTGGGGAGCCATCTCCTCACAGGCAG
>CANPWJ010000076.1 GCA_947584035.1 uncultured Acetatifactor sp.
GTCAGCCAGGTGAAGATCGAAGGTGTTTTGCACGAATTCAGTTCTATCCCGGGCGTCAAGGAAGATGTCACCGAGATTATCATGAACATCAAGAGCCTCGCGATCAAGAACAACAGCGAGACCAATGAGGTCAAGACGGCCTATATTGAGTACGAGGGGGAGGGCATTGTCAGAGCCTCCGACATTCAGACGGATCAGGATATCGAGATTCTCAATCCTGACCTGGTTATCGCAACCTTAAGCGGTAAGGACACCAAGCTCTACATGGAGCTCACCATCACAAGGGGCAGAGGCTATGTGAGCGCGGACAAGAACAAGAGAGAGGATCTGCCCATCGGTGTGATTGCGGTGGATTCCATCTACACCCCGGTGGAGAGGGTGAATGTGACGGTGGAGAATACCCGCGTGGGCCAGATCACGGACTTTGACAAGCTGACCCTGGATGTGCACACCAACGGCACTCTGGAGCCGGACGAGGCCGTGAGCCTTGCGGCGAAGGTGCTCAGCGAGCATCTGAGCCTCTTTATCAATCTCTCCGAGAACGCGAAGAACGCGGAGGTCATGGTGGAGAAGGAGGACGACGAGAAGGAGAAGGTGCTGGAGATGAGCATCGACGAGCTGGAGCTGTCCGTTCGTTCCTACAACTGCCTGAAGCGCGCCGGCATCAACACGGTGGAGGAGCTGACCAACAAGACCTCCGAGGATATGATGAAGGTCCGCAACCTGGGCCGCAAGTCCCTGGAGGAAGTGCTGGCGAAGTTGAAGGAGCTTGGGTTGCAGCTGAACCCCAGCGAGGAGTAAGGGGAAAAGCGAAAGAGGCACGGGAGGTAAACCCAAAGAGTTCTCCTGTGGTTCGTCTCTGAATGGAAATGTAAACGAACATTCGGTAAGTAAGACCAAAGGGCGTGGCCGGATGTACCATGAATGGAGAAAGGAAAGAATATTATGGCAAAGTATAGAAAGCTTGGCAGGACTTCTTCGCAGAGAAAGGCATTGTTGAGAAACCAGGTCACCGCGCTTCTGCAGAATGGCAGGATCATCACTACGGAGGCGAAGGCCAAGGAAGTGAGAAAGATCGCGGACGGCCTGATCGCGCTGGCTGCCAAGGAGAAGGACAACTATGAGCTTGTGAAGGTGACCGCGAAGGTTCCCGTAAAGGATAAGGACGGCAAGCGTGTGAAGGAAGTGGTCGATGGCAGGAAGGTGACCAAGTACGAGTCCGTGGAGAAGGAGATTAAGAAGGATCTGCCCTCCAGGCTCCATGCCAGACATCAGATCCTGAGAGTCCTCTATCCGGTGATCGAGTCCACCACCACGGATGCGGATGGCAGGAAGGTTACCTCCAACAAGCGGAAGGACAAAAAGAAGGTAGACCTTGTGGCAAAGCTCTTTGACGAGTACGGCCCCAAGTATGCGGACCGCAAGGGCGGCTACACCAGGATTGTGAAGATCGGTCCCCGCAAGGGTGATGCGGCGATGGAGGTTGTTCTGGAGCTGGTATAAGCGGCGGTTTGACAGAGTGGAAAAAGGGAAGGGAGCGTCCTATTGGGCGCTCCCTTTTTGGCGGGAAGGATCCTCCGGGATCCCACCCACAGCCTTCAGAGGTTCCACGATCCGCTTGATCACGCCCTCCCAGTTCTCTGGCGATGGTGCCCAGGATGAGCTTCTCCAGCTCTTCCGCGGTGCGGAAGCTGGCAAACAGGTTGACCTCCTGATCCTCCAGGACGTAGAAGATATTCTTTCCGGTGAGTCCGATCGCCACATCGGCGTCCCACAGATCAAAATACGTCTTATATTTCTCTACCATCGCCAGGATTTCCTGATGTTCCGCTTGCATTGTCCTGTCTCCTTACAAATCGATTGGCTGGATATACCATAACGCGTTTGCGAATAAATGCTGTAACGAAACTATAACATGCTTTTGTGTGTGCGTCAACAAATGTTTTTTCGTTTACTCCGCGGTTTTCTGAAAATGCTGGTAATCCTTGAGAGAATTCCAGTTGCCGCCCCAGATGAAGCCGTGTTCCTCGAACAGCCGGAAGCACAGATCCTCCTCGTCAATCTTGTAGGGAAAGCTGCCGGAGCGGTCCGCGTAGATCTCGGAGGCTTCCGGGGAGACGTGCCGCTGCCCGTCCTTCGTGTAGGTCACATACGGGTTGTAATAGGGGTTGACGTCCACCGCCAGACCAAGGGCATGGCGGGAGAGGGAGGAGCTTCCCTCGACGGTCCGATAGTTGAAGCAGGAGGTGTTGTTGTCCTCCATGGATGCGGTGTCGTCCCCGCCGTACTCGTCGATGAGGCGGACCTTTTCGATCTGATACTCATGGTAGTAGAGCTCGTAGAAGATCTCCACCAGATCCTGCGCGATCGCCTGATTGCAGATCAGCTCCCCCTCCGCGGGCTCCCCGTCAAAGTCGTAATGCCAGATATGCACATAGCGCAGATCGTCATAGGAGACGGCGGGATGTTCGTCCGGGTCCGGATAGGAGGTGCCGGTGATATAGCGGATCAGGTCATCTGACAGGGGTGCATAGTAAAAGCCCTCCGTGTAGCGCGTGATCTGCTCCTGGGGGATGCTCTGGTTCAGCGTGGCGCCGATCAGACTGGGAGAGGTCACGTCGGGCGCAGAACCGTCGGCGCCGTCCGTGCCGTCCGTGCTGTCCGGGGAGGTACTGTGAGAGGCCCCACCGGGTGTGGAATTGTCCGTGCCGTCCGTGCCATCCGGGGAGGTGCTGTGAGAGGCCCCGTCGGGCGCAGAACCGTCGGTGCCATCCGTGCTGTCTGGGGAGGCGTTGTGAGAGGTCCCGCCGGGAGTGGAATCGTTGGCGCCGTCGTCGGCTCCGGCGGTCTCCGTGCCGCGCAGGGCGGCCTGCTGCTGCGCGTATTCGGTCAAGGTCTGGGAATGGCTGCGTCTCACGTAGGTAACCCCTCCAACGGCCAAAAGAATCAGAAGTAAAGTCAGTATCATTTTTATGACGTTGTTTGTATTTTGATTCATGCGTGCATCCTTTCCGGCGGTCCGATTCAAGCTTTCTCTAAGCATAGCACGTTCGGGCGGGTTTGTAAACGAGCGGGCTGTCTGCGGCTGGCGGTACGGGCGGTCTGTGGCTGGCGGCACAGGCGGTCTGCGGGTTGGCGGCGCGATCACTTTCCGCTGCCTTCCTGCGCTTTGATGGTTGTAATTCCGCCGCGGATTTAGTACAATAGGAGACATGTAGAAAAAGAACCGCGGGAGAGGACTGCGAAATGGGAATCGTCAAAGCCGAAAAGCTTACCTATGAATATATCAGGCGGGATGAAGAGGGGAACGTGGAGGGGCTGGTCCGGGCGGTGGATGAGGTCTCTCTGGATGTGAAGCAGGGGGAGTTTATCGCCATCCTGGGACATAACGGCTCCGGCAAGTCTACTCTGGCGAAGCAGATCAACGCCATTCTGTACCCTACGGAGGGGACGGTCTGGGTGGATGGCATGGATACGAAAGAGGAGGAGCACCTGTGGGATATCCGGCAGACGGCCGGCATGGTGTTCCAGAACCCGGACAACCAGATCATCGGCCAGGTTGTGGAGGAGGATGTGGGCTTCGGCCCGGAGAACATGGGGATTCCCACGGAAGAGATCTGGCAGCGGGTGGAGGAGAGTCTGCGCGCGGTGGGAATGTACGCCTTCCGCAAGTACTCTCCCAACAAGCTCTCTGGGGGACAGAAGCAGCGTGTATCCATCGCCGGGGTGCTGGCCATGCACCCCAAGTGCATTGTGCTGGACGAGCCCACCGCCATGCTGGATCCCAACGGCCGCCGGGAGGTCATCCGGGCGGTGCGCGGTCTGAACCAGGTGGAGGGCGTCACGGTGATCCTGATCACACATTACATGGAGGAGATCGTCCACGCGGATCACGTCTTTGTCATGGATCAGGGCAGGATCGCCATGGAGGGGACTCCCCGGGAGATCTTCTCCCAGGTGGAACGGCTGCAGGATCTGCGGCTGGATGTGCCGCAGGTGACGCTGCTGGCCTATGAACTGCAGAACAGAGGGCTGCCCCTGCCGGACGGTATCCTGACCAGGGAGGAATTGATCCAGGCGCTGGGCCTGTAAGGAAAGAGAAACCATGTCGATTATTTTGGATCATGTAAACTACATCTATGAGAAGGATACTCCGCTGGAGAGGAAGGCGCTGGACGATATCAGCCTGGTCATTCCGGACGGGCAGTTTATCGGCATCATCGGGCACACCGGCTCCGGGAAGTCCACCCTGATGCAGCACCTGAACGGCCTGATCCGCGCCACCAGCGGCAGCATTTATTTTAACGGCGAGGATATCTACGACCGGGACTACGACCGAAAGAAGCTGCGCAGCAGGGTAGGGCTGGTCTTTCAGTATCCGGAGCATCAGCTGTTTGAGATCGACGTATTCCGGGACGTGTGCTTCGGCCCCAAAAATCTGGGGCTGGACCGCAGGGAGGTGGAGCTGAGGGCCTACGACGCCCTGCGCCGGGTGGGACTGCCGGACGAGCTGTTCTATCAGTCGCCCTTCGAGCTTTCCGGGGGCCAGAAGCGCCGTGTGGCGATTGCCGGAGTGCTGGCCATGAAGCCGGAGGTGCTGATCCTGGATGAGCCCACCGCCGGGCTGGATCCCAGGGGGCGCACCGAGATCCTGGAACAGATCAAGAAGCTGCAGAGGGAGACGGGAATGACCGTTCTTCTGGTCTCCCACAGCATGGAGGATGTAGCGGAATATGTGGACCGTATTCTGGTGATGAACCAGGGAAGGATCCTGTACGACGACGCTCCCAAGGCGGTGTTTCGCCACTATCGGGAGCTGGAGGAGGTGGGGCTCGCCGCGCCGCAGGCGGCCTATATCATGCACGATCTTCGGGAGAGGGGCCTTCCCGTGAACACGGACGCGATCACTGTGGAGGAGGCGGCGGAGGAAATTGCCCGCGCGGTTCGTGCCGCGGGAGGGCTGCCGGGAATGACGGGACAGAGAATCTGAGAGAATGAGAGAAGGGCCGGAAGGATATGCTGAGAGATATTACGCTGGGACAATATTATCAAACCGAATCCTGTATTCACAGGCTGGATCCCCGAGTGAAGCTGGGGGGAACGATCCTCTTTGTTCTCTCCCTCTTCTTCTTTCGGAACGCGCTGGGCTATGTGGCCGCCGTCCTGTTTCTGGGGATCGTGATACGCCTGTCCCATGTGCCCTTCCGCTATATGGTGCGGGGGATGAAGGGGATCCTTCTCCTGCTCCTTCTGACGGTGGTGTTCAATCTCTTTCTGACCCCGGGCACCCCCATCGTCACCGTCTGGCGGATCCGGATCACCTGGGAGGGCGCGGCGCTGGCGCTGACGATGGCGGTGCGCCTGACCCTGCTGATCATTGGCTCCTCCGTTATGACCCTGACCACCACGCCCAATCATCTGACGGACGGCATGGAAAGGCTACTGGGGCCGCTGCGGATCTTTAAGGTGCCGGTGCATGAGGTGGCCATGATGATGTCCATCGCGCTGCGGTTCATTCCCATCCTTCTGGAGGAGACGGACAAGATTATGAAGGCGCAGATCGCCCGGGGCGCCGATTTCGAGAGCGGGAATCTGCTTAAGAAGGCCAAGGCGCTGGTCCCTCTGCTGGTGCCCCTGTTCGTGTCCGCCTTCCGCCGGGCCAATGACCTGGCCCTGGCGATGGAATCCCGCTGTTACCGGGGCGGGGAGGGCCGCACCAAGATGAAGCCGTTGATCTATCAAAGGAGGGATTACGCCGCTTACCTCTGCCTTTTTCTGTATCTGGCGGTGAGTATTTCCCTTGGGAGACGGACGCTGTCCCTTCCGCTTTGAGGAAAGGGGCGGGTATGGGAGGGATGACATGCCGGAGAAAAAACGGGTGCGCCTGACGGTGGCCTACGACGGGACCAGCTATCACGGCTGGCAGGTACAGAGCGGGCAAAGGACCATAGAGAGCGAGCTGAACCGGTGCCTGACCGAGCTTCTGGGGGAGCCGGTGCGGGTGATCGGGGCCAGCAGGACGGACACCGGCGTCCACGCGCTGGGAAATATCGCGGTGTTTGACACGGTGAGCCCCATGCCCGCCGGGAAGTTTTCCTATGCCCTCAACCAGCGGCTCCCGGAGGATATCCGCGTCCGGTGTTCGGAGGAGGTGCCGCCGGACTGGCACCCGCGCCGCTGTGAGAGCCGAAAAACCTACGAGTACCGCATTTACCGGGGAGAATTCCCGATGCCGGTGAGACGGCTCTACACCTATTTTACCTATCGGCCGCTGGATGTGGAAAAAATGCGGGAGGCGGCGGCCTGGCTGGTGGGAGAGCATGACTTTAAGAGCTTTTGCCAGGCGGGCTCCCAGGCGGAGAGCACGGTCAGGACGATCTATTTCCTCCAGGTGGAGGAGCAGGGGCCGGAGCTGGTGATCCGGGTCTGCGGCAGCGGATTTTTGTACAATATGGTCCGGATCCTTGCGGGGACGCTGATGGAGGTCGGGCAAGGCAGGAGGGAGCCGGAGGATATGAAGGCCATCCTGCGGGCCGCGGACCGGAGCGCGGCGGGGCCTACGGCGCCCGCCTGTGGGCTTACGCTGGTGCGGTACGAATTTTTGTGAGAAAAAATGGAAAAAACATGAAAATCCCCGGATTTTTTTATTGACACACACGGATGCGTATAGTAAAATATATGACTGTGGCGACGTTTCTAAATGTGGAGCCAAAGCCCCGGCGAAGCATTTGAAATAGACAATCGTCCTGTGAATTTACGGCGCGCAGCCGGACATCTGCGGGCCATAATGGAAGCAGGACCTACCAAACCGCCCGGATGCAGTGGAACATTTCGGACGAGACAAGCAACGCGGAGGAAATCACATGAAAACATTTATGGCTAGCCCGGCTACAATCGATAGAAAATGGTATGTAGTAGACGCTGCGGACATGACCCTGGGCCGCTTGGCTTCCGAGGTCGCTAAGGTTTTGAGAGGCAAGAACAAGCCGATCTTCACCCCTCACATGGATACCGGTGACTACGTGATCGTTGTCAACGCAGCCAAGGTAAAGGTGACCGGAAAGAAGCTGGATCAGAAGATTTATTATCATCACTCGGATTATGTGGGCGGTATGAAGGAAGCGACTCTGAGAGAGAAGCTGGCCTCCAAGCCCGAACAGGTGGTGGAGCTTGCGGTGAAGGGAATGCTTCCCAAGGGCCCCTTAGGGAGACAGATGTTCACCAAGCTGTACGTGTATGCGGGACCGGAGCACGGACATGCGGCACAGAAGCCGGAAGCGCTGACATTCTAAGGGACTGAGAGGAGGAAGAAATCATGGCAAAATCTGAAAAATATTACGGAACCGGCAGAAGAAAGAAGTCGATCGCCAGAGTATATTTGACTCCCGGCAAGGGAAATGTCACGATCAACAAGAGGAGCATGGATGACTATTTCGGCCTTGAGACGCTGAAGGTGATCGTCCGTCAGCCTCTGGCAGCCACCGACAACGTGGAGAAGTTTGACGTTCAGGTCAATGTAAAGGGCGGCGGATACACCGGCCAGGCCGGGGCCATCCGGCACGGCATCGCGCGCGCGCTGCTCCAGGTGGACGCGGAATACAGACCGATCCTGAAGAAGGAGGGCTTCCTGACCAGAGACCCTCGTATGAAGGAGAGAAAGAAGTACGGCCTCAAAGCCGCACGCCGCGCTCCGCAGTTTTCCAAGCGATAAAAAAGGAATATTTCCCGGGAACCCGGGACATGGGAAAGCCTCTGAGACGATCTGTTTCGGAGGCTTTTTTGCAGATAAAAAGGACCTTAGGAAAATCTTAAGAGGATCTCATGCAAATCATTGAGAACTTTGGTACGATATTTGTTATCCTTTATCCGATAGGGACTCGAAGGGGGTTAAGATATGCCTGATAAAATTTTGGTGGTAGAGGACGAGCGGGATATAGCAAACTTGCTGGAAGTCTACCTGCGGAATGAAAACTACATCGTTTACAAATACGATTGTGCCAAAGACGCATTGCGGTGTGTGGAAAGCGGCGAGATTGATCTTGCTATTTTGGATGTCATGCTTCCTGATATGAGCGGATTTTCTCTGTGCCAGCGGATCCGGGAGAAATATACGTATCCCATTATTCTGTTGACCGCTAAAATGGAGGAGACGGATAAAATCACGGGGCTGACATTGGGTGCGGACGATTATGTTACAAAACCATTTCGGCCTTTAGAGGTAATTGCCAGAGTGAAAGCTCAACTACGGCGATACAAAAAATATTCCCCTGTTGCAACGGCAGAAGAAAAATCGTCGGAGCTTTCCTACCGTAAATTGCGGCTGAACATCCTGACCCATGAATGTCTGTTGGAGGATGAGCCGATCACTCTGACGCCGACAGAGTTTTCCATTCTCCAGGTTCTTTTGGAAAATGTCGGAAAGGTTGTAAGTGTTGAGGATTTATTCCATGCGGTTTGGAAGGATGAATATTACGCAAAAAACAGCAGTACGATTACCGTGCATATACGACATTTGCGGGAAAAATTAAAAGACACTTCCGATACGCCCCAATATATTAAAACGATTTGGGGCGTAGGCTATAAAATTTAGAGATGGACGGGGGCGTTTTGATGAAAAAGAAAGGGATTACGACAGAAAAACGAATGAGTCTGCAGCTGTATCTTGCGTTATTTCTATATTCTGTGGCTGGCATCGCCCTAACAATGCTGGTTCAATTACTATTTCCTAAATTTGACAGCAGCATTTTGACATGGCTTTATTGGCGAATCGATGTATTTTTTATTCTTTATCTAATCATTGGCTATTTGTGGATCTTTCACGATTACTGGAAAAAACCGTGGGGGTATTTGGACGAAGTGGTTTCCGCCACACAAACCATTTATGAGCAGAATGATCGAGTAGTGTCTTTGCCAGAACCACTCAAAGAATTGGAAAACCAGTTAAATCAGATCAAACTGTCTGTTCTGCTCAGTAAGCAGGCGGCAGAACAGGCCGAGGACAAAAAGAATGAGATTATTATGTATCTTGCCCATGATATACGCACACCGTTGACAACGGTAATCGGCTATTTGAGTTTACTCCATGAAGCCCCGGATCTGCCCGAAAAGCAAAAGGAAAAATATGTAAAGGTGGCTTTGGATAAAGCGGATCGCCTTGAAAAGCTCATCAATGAGCTTTTTGAAATCACAAAATACAACGCGCATACCGTTGTTCTAAAAAAAGAAAAAGTGGATCTGTCTTGTCTGCTTGCGCAGGTAATCGACGAAATATATCCGACCCTATCCGCGAATGGTAATACAGCGGTTTTTACCGCGGAGGATGATTTATCCGTAAAGGGAGATCCCGAAAAATTGGCAAGAGTGTTCGGCAATCTTTTGAGAAATGCGGCTGCATATAGCTATCCGCAAACAGAAATCAGCGTATCGGCAAAGAGGACGGAGCAGGATATTCAGATTCGTTTTGTGAATCACGGAAAGACGATTGCGTTGGAACAGCTTGACAGGATATTTGAAAAGTTCAGCCGGTTGGATGAGGCCAGGCTCTCTGATACAGGCGGTGCCGGGCTGGGACTTTCGATTGCGGAAGAAATTGTACATTTGCATGGCGGGGTGATTACCGCTTCCAGCGAAAACGAAACCATTTCTTTTGTAGTTACCTTACCTGTTTCTTCTTAGCAAAACAAAAACATAATCTTAGGAATCTCTTAGGAAAAAACGTGCGAAATCTTTGAGATCAGGCTGCCCTTATTCGGTACAATTCTTAAGGAAAGTATCAGATTCAGGGCAGAAAGAAAAAAGAGCAGCTTATACAAAAGAGAAACTGCCCT
>CANPWJ010000077.1 GCA_947584035.1 uncultured Acetatifactor sp.
GAATGATTGTTCATACGGAATACGACAGTCACGGAAGCTTGATTGGGGTACAGGAAATGCTTTCCGATGCGGTTGAGCAAACAGATAAAGGCCAGTAATATGCGCGGGATGAATTTCGATTCAAGACCTGTCCCGGTATATCCTAGAAAATGAAGCAGACATTATCTCCAACGGCTTAGTGATTTTCGGTCTACATAACCTGATGGAGAATACCGGGCAGCCTATGACGAACGGATGGCAAGGGAGTTTGACAGCTTCGCCCGGCTCATCCTAAATCCCCGCAGGGCAATCAGCAATCCGGTCAGCAACCTCCGTCCACAGTTACAGAAACAAATCCCGACACAAAAAGAGGGCGTCCCAACCGCCATTTAAAATGCCGGTTGAGACCCCCTCCAAACAGGAAGCGGCTCCTAGTCCCTGTTACTCTGCCGTCCAGATCCGCCGGATCTCCGCGATCTCATCGAAATCGGCCTCGGACACACAGATCCCCAGATGCGGCATGGCGTGGACGATCTTGCCGTCTCCCAGATAGATCGCCACATGCGAGGGCGTCTGGTAAAAGAACAGATCGCCCGGCTCGGCCTGTTCCATGCCTTCCACCGCCGTCCCAAGCTCCCTCTGCCCGCTGGCCGTATGCGGGAGCGAGATGTCAAAATGCGCGTACACGCTCCTGGTAAAGCCGGAGCAGTCCGTCCCCTCCGTCAGGCTTTCCTGCCCGTACACATAGGGATTGCTCAAAAACTCCAGGGCATACTCTGCAATCTCCACTCCCTGACGGTTCGCCTCCGTGACCTCCGCCTCCAGAGATCCGTCCCAGTCCGCCGTCAGTTTGTCCTCCAAAATATCCGTTTCCAGCCCCAAACCTGCCATATATTCCGCCGCCCTCTCCGGGTCCGCGCAGGAGGCGTCCAGGGGCAGCGCAAACAGCGCGTTTAACCCCTCGTACTCCGGATTCCGGCTGATCCTTCCCGTGGCTTCCTCATAACAGTAGGCCGCCGGATCGTAGAAGGAGCCCTCCGAGACGCAGAGATACAGGTCATGGTCCGCAAACGGCTCCACACTGTCACAGGCCAGGATCCGGTACAGGATCCCGTCCTCCGTGATGTCCATATAATCGCCGGACATACTTGCGATATTGTAGAGCGCCGGATCATAGCCGCCGATCAGCACAGAGGCAAAAAGCTCCCGTTCCCCATATTCCTCCTCCGAAGGATCCGGCATCGGCGCACCGTCCGTCCGCTCGACAGCGATGACCGCATACGTCCGGTTCGCGGCAGCCGTACCGTCCGCCTTATAGCGCACATACTCGGACAGCTGTTCCCCGGAGACAAGGCCCAGCAGGGTCACGCTGTAGTCCCCAAAGTGCTGCGTCTCGCTGGAAACGGACGCCCCCTCCTTCCAAAAAGCCTCCGCCAGTCTGCTGTCCCGCACAGTTTCCGCGACACGGGAGGGCGACAGATATCTCCATGCCGCGTACACCGTCACAGATCCCGCACACAGAGCAAGTGCGGCGGCGACCGCCGCAGCCGACCATCTCACCCTCCAGCCGGCTTTCCTTCCTGCCGCCTCTTCTCCCCGCCTCCTTACGGCGTCCAGGATCTCCCGCTCCAGCCGCGGATCCGGCTCCTGTTCCGGGGCAAGGGCATAGCGCAATACTTCGTCAATCCGTTCCTTCATCGAACATATCCTCCAATTCCTTTTTTAAGATTTTCCGGGCCTGATGCAATCTGCTGAGCACGGTTCCCACCGGGATATTCAACATCTTCCCGATCCGGGCCGTCTGCAGATCCTCCATGTAAAAAAGCAGTACCACCACCTTCAGCTTTTCCGGCAGCCGGTCCACCGCCGCCCGTATGGCCGCGGCCCGCTCCCGATCCAGCATCCGCTCCTCCGGCGAGGGCTCCGTCGGCCCGCGCAGCTGTGCATCCCGCTCCTCCAAAAGAGGCTGCGCCGGAGCGATCCGCTTCCGCCAGGCGAATTTGCGTTTCCGGTTCCTCCAGATCCGCAGCGCCACGGAGAGCAGATACGCCTTCGGATTCCCGTCGTACTCGATCCGCTCCAGCCGCTCCGCCGCCGTCAGGAGAGTGTCCTGGTAAAGGTCATCCCCCTCCGCCGGATCGTTCGTGAGATGTCTGCAAAAGGAGTAGATATCCCTGCCGTATTCCTGGATGCATCTTATGAATTCCTGCTGTGTCACCGTTCCTCTCCCCCTAAGACGTCTTATCCGGGCCGCGGTTCCCGCACCCTCCGCAGAGATCGTTTCGATCGGGCCCTTCACTGATACATTGTAACAACTTCCCGGTTTATTCAAAAGCAAAACAAAAAAACTGCCGGTCGGCTAAAATTGTCAGCCGGCACGGCAGCACGTCCACAAACGACACCAGATTCATGGTCCTTCCATTTTTTGAAGAAATACAGCGCATATACAATGGCCCACTCCGTCAGCCTATTGTCCTCTGACCCTGGGCAGCAGGGTATGATACTCCTTTTCTTTCTTTTTGGCATCATGGACGGCCAACAGCCACACAGATCCGAACGGCAGGAGACACAGGATTACGTAAATCATCATATACACTACAAACCCGGAAAACCCTTCATCCGCTGCTGTCGTCACACCAATTCCCAAAAACAAAATCCCCATTATCAGAAGAGAAACCTTACATAATTTACTGACATTTCTTTCCCTTTTAGCGATTGTCTGGAGTTCATCCAAGTCCCTAAACTTCATACCGCAGCTGTTACAGAACCAATAAGTTTCCGCTATGGAATTGTATGCGGTGCTTCCAACCGCATGTTTTTTCCCGACCCTTCTCGCCGTCGTCATGGAAGATAGGATCCGGTTATTGCTTTGCACCTGCAGGTTGGTTTTTCCGCATCTGGGACAGTGCATCGCCAATGCCCCCGTATTCTGCTGTACGCTGTTTTCTCTCGGTTGGACGGACACGTCGATCTGCGCTCCGCACTTATCGCAAAATCTCTGTCCTTCCACAACTTCCGCACCACACATTTTACAAAACATGTTTGTTCCTCCCTTGCATTATTTAGGATTGAAAAACAGGCTTAAAGCAGCCTCTCACCGTCCAGTCGATAGATTGCGCAGCTGGTTTGACTTCTCCCGGAATAAAACCCCTCTACCGCAAAAGTACTATCATCCATTTTGTGCAGACGAAAACTAGGCCCTTCCATATCCAGCAAAACCTCCTGCACGATTTCCAGATTTTCACTGTCCACGATATACACTGTACCTTCATCTTCGTTACAATATAGGAAACAATCATCATAAAAGAGGAGTCCATCATACAAAAAGTGTTCCAGCCTGACTGGTTCTTCATCTATCCCCAGCCTTTGGATATATTGCAGGTTATCATCTCCTTTTAAAATTGCGTAAAATATGTCATTATGTAAATATATATTTTGCATATGGCTGCATATGGTTTCAGACAGCGGAATTGTTTGTCCCGTGACGATATTTTTTATGGCTCCATTTTGAGAATCAAAGCAATAGTCCTCATCGATGTAAAACCCTCTTACCTCTCCGCTTTTCTCCCCTGCCTTTGAATCGATATCATAGGAATAGTCTCTAGAAGCCCACAATGAAGTACTAAATAAAAGAGTCCCATCACTCAACATTTTATAATGTTGTTCCGGAAGATCCTGGGAAAGAAAAGCATACTCAAAGCTTCCTTTGACGCAATCGTCCGTTCTGGCATCGTAGGTAAACGTACACCTCACCTGCTCCGGCTGCAATTCGTCCAAATCTGCGTTTACGTATTCCATAGACGGCGCAACCAGCTTTGCGTCCTGATAAATTGTGATCTGTACACTGTCCAAATCCTTAAAAAATGCGATCCACTGCTTTTTATAATAAAGCCCCTTTTCATCCGTGTACTGCTCCTCACTGGGAGAATCCGTAAACTTCCAGGAACCGTCCGTGGAAATGTTTACATTATCTTTCAACAACAGGGCCACTTCATTATCCGAGCTTAATTCTGTCACCCAGTTTCCATCACTGTCCAAAACCCCAAATTCAAAGACAACACCATCGAATCCGGAAGCTGCCTTAAATGTCAGTAATCTGTCTTTTGCTATCGGCACAAACCGAAAACTGCCTTCCTCCGAAAATATCGGGTTTCCTTCCTCATCTATAATCACTCCGCTTACCGTCGCATGCTGTATACTGCTCCTTACATAAGACATGTCCCGTGGTTTTTCCTCTGTTGCCGCCAACAATCGCCCTTCCTGAAGCGGGTAGATTCTTGTATAACCTTCATAAACCTTTAACATACCGTTTTCATATAAAACACCACAGAAATCCTTGTTCTCCAGATTGGTTCCACACACCACATACTTTCCGTCCGCGTATTCCTCCACCACATTCAGAGACTGGACATATTCTTTCGCATCCACACAACCGGAAGGAAGCGTTTCCGGTTCTTCACTTACGAAAGTGCCCTCGACAATTTCCTCGTTGGATTCCATTACAATGCCCTCCTGCGTCCCTTTTTCAACATCTGAAGCATTTCCGCAGGAAGTCATCATCACAGCCAGTAGAATCGTTGCCATCCACTTTGTTTTGTTCATATCGTGTCCGCCTTTCTGTATTCTCCCTTGTCAAAAGGTGTACCTTTTGACAAGGATCCTGAAAGCGGACGATCAGCGGTTACTTTCCTTTTTGTGCGATTCAAGCCCCCGATCCCAGCCATTTTTACCGGCAACTGACGGCAGATAAAATCTGCTTGCAACGTAAAAAAATACATTGTATAATATAGGAGTTGGGAACTGTCAAAAGGTACACCTTATGACAGTTCCCAACTCCTATCGTTTCTCCTCCTGATTCCGAAGTCTCCTGTATTCCCGCAGTCTGCGGTAAAAGGTCGCTTCGCTCATACTGCATTGTCTCAAAACTTCCGCAAACGGAATCTTCTTTTGTTCCCATGCTTCAACAATTCCCACAAAATCATCCGGCACTTTCTTTTCCGGTCTGCCAAATTTCACACCCTTTTGCTTCGCGGCAGCAATTCCCTCCTCCTGCCTCTTTCGAATATTCTCACGCTCATTCTGCGCTACAAAGGATAATATCTGCAGCACCAGATCCGCGACAAAAACACCCATCAGGTCTTTTCCGTACCGGGTATCCAATAGCGGCATATCCAGCACACAGATATCAACGCCGATCTTTTTGGTCAGAATACGCCACTGGGTCTGGATCTCCTCATAATTTCTCCCCAACCGGTCAATACTGAGAATGTATAGGAGATCCCCCATTTTTAGTTTTCGAACCATTCTTCTATAGCTGGGACGATTGAAATCCTTTCCCGACTGCCTGTCGATAAAAATATTCTGTTCCGGAATATTCTCCTGCCGCAGGGCAATCATCTGCCGTTCTTCCTTCTGATCCGCACTGGACACCCGCGCATAACCGTATCTCTCCATCTTCTGCTCTCCTCCTGTTCCTCTCAATATTTATCGGAGAGCCCGCAGCGGAATTCTTCTCCCCAGACCGCGCCTGGCGGATTATGGGGAAATCAAACGGATTGTGAAGAACGATTTGAAAAGCGGCCTGACATTGTGTATCATAGACCAATGGGGAAACAATCCCAATCAGAAAACAACCTCAATCGGGAAACCACCCCCATCGGGAAACCACCCATAGAATGACAAGATTTTCAGAAAAGCAGGAAAAGACCGGAGGAATCATCCATGAGAAAAAGCTACAACATCCTAATCACGATAGTGCTTACCGCAGCCCTTGCCGTCTATCTGGCGGTGGCGGGCCAGGAACTTCTGCGGATCCCGGGCGCGGTCGGAAGCCTGGGCCTTCCCTTTGTTCTTCAGTTTTACGGCAGAAGCTTCCTCGCAGCCTCCTCTATACTGGGCGTACTTCTGACGACCGGCATCGTCGCGGCGCGGATCTTCCTGACCGTCAGAGGCGACGCGCCCCAGAAACAGGCGGCGGACGCTTACGCCAGCTGCGGGGAAAAGCTGCGGCTGCTTTTGACACGCCAGAGCGCTTTTCTTTCGGATTACATGCGCGGGACAAAGGATAAGGAACTAAAGAACAACTACTTCCTCGGCGGCGCATTGTCCGTGCTGTTCTTTTTGGCCTATTTGACACAGAAACTGACAAGGGAAGAAGCGCTGGTGCCCATCGACTGTGTGAAAACGCTTTTTGCCTGTCTGCTCTGGGGAGAGCTCCTCACGCTGGCCCTCTGGCTGTTGAGCAGACGGAACCGGAACCAGCTCCGGACCGCGAAGAAATACGCCGCAAAATTTTTAAAAACCTACCCGGGAGACGCTTCGGAGGCCGTCGCGGAGGATCTGCTGGCCGCCGGGGAGGAATGGACGTACCGGGATGAAAACGAGGACCGGCTCCACTGGGGAATCGTGGGCAGCCGCTATGCCGTTCACTTTGAGGACTGGGGAGACATCCAGATCGCAGACCTCTCCAAAATTTCCCGGATCTCCACCGCCCAGCAGAGCTACAGCACCGGCAAGGGCTGGACACGAACCGTCCATTCTCTATATTATGTGAAATTTTACAGTGAATCGTCACGGAAGAAGCACTGTGACCTGTCGTTTGAATTTCGGCAGAGCGAGATCAGAGCGTACTTTCTGGGCAAGCTGAAGGAACGCCTGGACAGGGAGGTACCGATCACCCAGGAGAATGCCTGAATGAAGGCGTCCCCTTAAAACCGCAATTTCAGCTCCACCCGGACCGGAGCCTTTACATATCCGGCAAAGGATTCCCCATCGGAGGGCTTTCCCACAACGCTGCCATAATGCGTAGGGATCGCCGTCTCCGGGCGGATGGCTTCCACCAGCTCCGCCGCCTTCTCTGCGTTCATCGTATAGGTGCCGCCGACGGGCACCAGCGCGATATCGCACCGGACCGCCCTGGCTTCCCTGGTGGCATCCGTGTCTCCGGCGATGTAGACGCGCTTCCCGGCTGCCTGCAGAATATATCCCACCCACCCGGCGCTCCTGGGATGAAAGGGCTTTAAGAGGTTGTAGGCCGGCACGGTCTCAAGCTCCAAACCTTCCGCCTGGCAGCGGATGCCCGGCCTTACCGTCACGATCTGCCTGACCAGCCCGGAAGCTTCCCGCGCCTTGTCCTCCATCTTCTCCGGAACCACAAGCACCGTGTTCTCCCCCGCCGCCTTGCCGATATCCTCCGGTGAAAAATGGTCGTAGTGGTCGTGCGTGATCAAAATATAATCCGCGTCATGGGGCTCCGTTTTCATCTGAAACGGGTCAATGTAGATCGCCCTGCTGCCGTCCTTGATCCGAATACTGTTCTGGGTAAATACCTCAATAAAGTCCGTCATGCTCCTCTCCATCCCTTCTCCTTGTCACGGGAAACCAAAGCTTCTGGCGCAGACCCTGTTTAAACATCCGCACACGGCGCATTCCCAGTTCAAACGTCTGCCCTAGGCACAGCCCCCGTTCAAACATCCGCACATGGCACACGCCCCCGTCCAAACGTCTACCCTAGGCACAGCCCCCATTCAAACATCCGCACACGGCGCAGCCCCTGTCCAAACGTCTGCCTGGCGCAGACCGCCTTCGTCCGCCTCTCCTTAGGATACGATTCTTCTGGCAAAATCGGCGGCAGCCTTCTGATCGTTTTCGTCCGGTTTGCCTTTGTGGAGCATCATAAAAGCACCCCTGCAGGAAAACTCCTCCTTGGCGACAGGGATCTTCTTTTCCGCAAACAGCTTCTCCACATATTTGCGGGTGGAGCTGACGGCGGCGGAAGTGCTGAAGTTCACCACCTTGCCAACGGATACGTTTATGCCTCTTATGAATTTCTTCACGTCATCGTCCACATCGAAAGCATAGGGCGCGCTGCCAAGAAACAGAATATCCACATCCTCCTCCAAAGGCTGCGCTACCGTTTGGGCCTCCACACCGACGGCACCCGCGATCGCCTTCGCGATCTTTTCCGTGTTGCCGCCCCTCGAATAATACCGTACTGCTACCTTCACAATCGATCACCTCCTAATTATCTCTCACAGGATCTCCTCTACCCTTTCCTTCACCTTTTCAAGCGACTCGGTGGGTTCAAAACGCGCGGCAATCTCACCGTTTCTGTCAATCAGAAATTTCGTAAAGTTCCACTTGATCTTGCCGTTGTTTTTGTAATCCTTATCCATCTTTTTGGCAACCCCCTTCAGCATCAATCCCATTGGGCCGCTGAAGCCGGCAAATGTGGTGTTCTCCGTGAGATACTTGTACAGCGGAATCGCATTTTCCCCGTTCACTTCAATCTTGGCAAACTGCGGAAAGGTGATGCCATAGCGCCCGGTACAGAAGCTATGGATCTCCTCGTCGCTGCCCGGAGCCTACTCCGCAAACTGATTGCAGGGAAAGTCAAGAATCTCCAATCCATCCTTCTGGTGCAGCTCATAGAGATCCTGCAGTCCATCATACTGCGGCGTAAATCCGCAGCCCGTCGCCGTATTGACGATCAGCAGCACCTTCCCCTTATAATCTGACAGAGCGACCTCGCTGCCATCCTGCGCCCTGACCTTAAAATCATAGAGCCCCATATTATAGCCTCCTTTCATTTTGCAAAATTTAATCTTGTGCTATTGATAAGTTTTTTATATCACTTTTTAGAAGGATTGTCAAGAATAAAAACAAAACTATCATCTTCCAATGCCACAAAAAAATAAATGCTGATACCAGAACGTAAACTACACTCCAATATCTGCATTTATCTACTGTGCTAAAAAGGCGCACAACTCCCCACGCACCTTTTTATAAAACTGGTTCATTCTGTTTCCGCACGAGCTGCCGCCTGTTACTTTACAAGCATCTCCTCACGCTCCGCAAGCCACTCGCGGACTGTATCTATGTCTACTTCAACCGTATCCGCAATTTCCTCACAAGACATTCCCCTATCATGAAGCTTATACGTCATTGATTTGGCATGTTCCATCTTGCCCACTGAAATACCTGAGTCATACCCTTTATTATAAACACCTACACTTAAATTACACAACTCAAACACCTCCTCGCTCATTTCTTTGTTCACGCTGATCTTAAACTCATTCTGCAGCGCGTCCAGCTTATCCTCATAGCTGAGATTTGTAGAGAACATCTTGCTCAAAAGCCGGATCGCATTATCCTCGCTGTTTTCTCCCTTTCTGCCAAGCCGCAGCACCACGACCGTCATCAGGTCATAGTCCTTTTTCTCCTCCCGGAAATCCCCTCTCAGGCACTCCTCCGTGAAAGAATATCGGTTGATCGTATCGGACCGGACATCGGCCGTATCTTCACACAGCCAGATCGACACCACTTTTTTGATCTTCCCATACTCTTGGTCTTTAAATATTGTACCCCTTTGGGAAGAAATCATTCTGGCCGTATAATAGATGCCCCGCTTCGGGATCGGATAACCCGGCGTGTCCCGGTTTTGGATCTCGCAGTTGATCAAAATCTCGATCCGGCTGCCATCCGACGGAAGAACTGCGATGAAGCGGATGTCAAAATAAACTGT
>CANPWJ010000078.1 GCA_947584035.1 uncultured Acetatifactor sp.
CTTGGCCTTCTCCGACTTGTCGATCAGCTCCTGCAAAATGCCCGCGCCCTTCTGGCCGATCTGAGCGGTCTCCCTGGAGCGCTCCCCGATGCGTCCCACGCGCTCCTGGGACAGCTTCAGCCGCTCCGCCAGGCGCTCTACCTCTTCGTTGGCATCCGCTGTGCTGTGGGCCTGTTCCGTAGCTCCCTGGGCCACGCTGCCGATCGCCTCCGTCACCTGTCCGGCTACTTCCTTGGTGTCCTCCGACACCTCCATAATCGACTTGGCAATCCCGAAGATCTCATCCGAATTGCCGCTCACGTTCCGGATCAGGCCGGAAATGCTGTCCATCATGGTGTTGAAATTGTTCTCCAGCTGGCCAAACTCGTCGCGGCGCTTCACCTCCAGCTTGGTGGAGAGATCGCCCTGGGCCATGCGGTTGGTCGCTCCCTGCAGCTTCTTTAACTCTCGCGAGATGGCGGACGCGATGATCAGCGCTACCACCACCGACAGGATCATGGCGATGACCACGCAGAGCAGGGAGACCAGATTGATCTGGGCAAAGCTGTCCGCCAGCTCCTCCTCGCCGATGAGCCCCACCAGATACCATCCCGTGATATTGTCCCGAATCAGCGTCACGCAGTACTTTTCACCGTTGATCCTGCACATTCCGCTGGCGGAAGCGTTCACCTCCGCGTCCGGAGAAGCCGCCAGCGCGTCCGCCTCATAGCGGGCCGCCTCCTCCATCAGCTCGTCCCATATGGGGATCTCCGCTGCGGAGCCTGTGACCACCGTGTTGCTGTCATTGTTGACAATGATGCTTCCGTCCTGGTCCACCAGGAACGTATAGCCTGTATTCATCAGATTGATCCCGTTGATATAATCCTTGAGGACCTGCACGTTCACGTCCATGGCCACCACGCCCACATGCACATCGCCGGCCTCCAGCTCCTGGGACACTGTAAACACCTCCACGCCGTCCTCATTCACATAGGGCGTCGTAAAATTGGCGAACACCGTCCCCCTGGAACCCAGTCCCAGCGAGTCCTGGTACCACGTCTCCTGCGAGTGGTCCATCCCCGTCAGCTCCTGGTACTCCCCGGTCTTTTTGCCCTCCTCGGACACCACCATCTTGGCCGTTATGTATCTTCCGCTGGCGGTGGCGTAGAAGGTCCTCTCGGAGTTGGGGATCACCTTGAGGGCGCTCAGCAGGGAATCCTCGATGCCCTTGAGCCGGTCATTGTACTCCTCTTCCACCTTCTTGAAATCGTTGCTGCGGCACATCAGATCAATGGGCAGACTCAGCGTCTTGGCGTAGCGCTTAAAGCTCACGATCGCCTCGTCCATGGTCTGTTGGCTGGTCAGCTGCATATTGTTCTCCAGGATGGCGGTCATCCGGCTCCGGATGGTCAGCGTGCTGATCAGCAGGGCGATCAGCGACACCATGACAATATAACATACCAGTTTCGTGCTAAAGCTAGTTTTTTTCATTTGAGCCTCCTTGTAATGACGTGATGGTTTGCATGTTCAACGTCCTGCAAAAACAAGCGGCTTTCCCCGCCCACTCACATACTTCTATTTTAGCCTCTCGGAGAAGATATTTCAAGCGTTTTATTGCGGAGGATGAAATACTCGGACAAAATGCCGCAGACCGTCCCCCGGACGACCTGCGGCACTCTCTCTACCGGACAGATTCTCTCTGTTTTTCCATGCGATTCCTTACACGATGCCCTGGGCGGTCATGGCCTCCGCCACCTTCAAAAAGCCCGCGATGTTGGCGCCGGCCACATAGTTCCCGGCCATGCCGTATTTCTTTGCGGCGTCATCCAGATTGTGGAAGATGTTGACCATGATGCCCTTCAGCTTGGCGTCCACCTCCTCAAAGGTCCAGGAAAGCCGCTCGCTGTTCTGGCTCATCTCCAGGGCGGAGGTAGCTACGCCGCCGGCGTTTGCAGCCTTTCCGGGGCAGAACAGCACTCCGTTCTTCTGCAGATACTCGGTCGCCTCCATGGTGGTAGGCATGTTGGCTCCCTCCGCAACCGCGATACATCCGTTTGCCACCAGAGCCTTGGCGTCGTCCAGATCCAGCTCGTTCTGGGTCGCGCAGGGAAGGGCCACATCGCACTTCACGTTCCACACGCCGTGCTCGCCGTTCTTTTTCTCATGGTACTCGGCGCTCTTTCTGGCTGCCGCATACTCGGTCAGCCGCGCGCGCTTCACCTCTTTCACTTCCTTCAAAAGCGCCACGTCGATTCCCTCGGGATCGTAGATCCAGCCGGTGGAGTCGGACACGGTCACGACCTTGGCCCCCAGCTGCTGCGCCTTCTGAGCCGCATAGATCGCCACGTTTCCGGAACCGGAGATGGCCACCGTCTTGCCGGCGATATCCTTTCCGTTGCACTTTAACATTTCCTCGGTCAGATACAACAGTCCGTATCCGGTGGCTTCGGTCCTCGCCAGGGAACCGCCGTAGGAAAGCCCCTTTCCGGTGAGAACGCCCTCATACAGGCCCGTGATCCTCTTGTACTGGCCGTACATATAGCCGATCTCTCTGGCGCCGGTCCCGATATCCCCGGCGGGAACATCCGTGTCCGCCCCGATGTATTTGTGAAGCTCCGTGATAAAGCTCTGGCAGAACGCCATCACCTCTCTGTCGGATTTGCCCTTGGGATCAAAGTCGGAGCCGCCCTTGCCGCCGCCGATGGGAAGTCCGGTCAGGGAATTCTTGAAGATCTGCTCAAAGCCCAAAAACTTGATGATGCCCAGATTTACGGAAGGATGCAGCCGCAAACCTCCCTTGTACGGACCGATGGCAGAGTTAAACTGCACGCGGAAGCCGTTGTTTACCTGCACCTGCCCCTTGTCGTCCACCCAGGGAACGCGGAACAGGAGCTGCCGCTCGGGGGTTACCAGACGCTCCAGGAGCGCATCCTTGCGATATGCCTCCTCGTTGGCCTCAATGACCACGCGGAGGGATTCCAACACCTCCTTCACCGCCTGGTGAAACTCCGGCTGCGCAGGATTCTTTGCAACCACAAGGTCAAACACCTCATCAACGTATGACATTACAATGTCCTCCTTTATTTTGTAAATGCAAATCTGCAGCGGACAACAACGGATGCCGCTCCCCGCGTCCATTTTATGCCGCAAAAAAAGGCATAGGACCAGATCCTATGCCTTCGACACCCTTGTCCCACGCTTTATTATAAATCCAGTTTTTTAATTTCACAACAAACTTTATTCTGGTAAATTGTAAAAGTTTTCACCGGAAATTTATACAAATTGCACAAGTTTTTCCCTTCGTTTACAGATAATCCTTCAGCCGCGCGATGCTCTTTCGCTCAAAATCGATCAGCCTCCTTGCCAGCGACACGGTCGTCTCCCCCGCGTCCTCGCTGTGTTTTAAGACCTTCTCCATGTCCACGATGCCGTTGTTGCTCTCCCGGATCATCATCTCGGCAATATGGCTGGTGCTGGTGTTCAGCAGCGTATTGTAATAGAGCCCCGTCTTTAATGCCACATCGGACAGATACGTCCCGCGGTAGGGCTCTGCCCGGGCATCCAGAAGCGCCTGTGTGGCCTCGTTGTGCAGCCTGGAATAGCCCAGGGACTGCCGGGAGATCTGTATGGCCAGCTGGTCGTCGTACACCTTGTCCGACAGGGCGTCGATGGTTTTCATGGCCGTCTCCGTATTCTTCTGGATCTCGCGGTAGACCCTTGCCTCCTGTGCCTTCATTTGCCGTTCCTCCCCGCACGCTTTTTCGTCGGGTACCGCGGGCCGTTCCCACCGAAAAAATGCTGCCCGCAGATCCCTCTGCAGACAGCATTCCCATTTCCGCTATATTTATACACTTTTTACTGGACGTAATCCGCCTTCACATAAGCGATCTGCCCGTTGTAATTGATCTTGCACCAGCCGTTCTCGTTGGCCAGCAGATCCACCGTCTCGCCGCCGGCCAGCACGCCCAGGCGGTCCGCCGTCTCACTGGCTGCCGCGCGCACGTTGATGTTGGTAGTGGCGGTCACGGTCCCGATCACCTCTGCGTCCTCCGCATTCTCCACCAGCTCCAGGAACTCGGACTTGATGTAGCCCTCGGATCCCTCAAAGGGCACCCTAGTCCAGCCGTTTACAAGCTGCTCCAAAACCTGCACCTTGGTCCCTCCGGGCACCTTCCCCAGCCGGTCCGCGTTCTCGCTGTCGGAGCTCCGGACGTTTACCGTGGTGGTGGCCGTAGCGTAGCGGATGGTATTCTGTGCCTCCTCCGAAGCCTCACCGCCCGGCTCCGCTTCGTTCCCGCCGCCTTCCTCACCGGCGTCCTCGCCGCTCTCCTGCGCCTCCGGCTCCGCGTTGTTCTGGGCGATGATCTCCCCCACGGAGGTCTCCACCCAGCGGTCCAGCTCTCCCATATACTTCAGGATCTCCGGATGCGCACTCACCAGCTCATTGTACTCCACGCTGACGCGGTTGTTGAATTCGATCACATCATCCTGGGAGCAGACCGTCGTGATATAATCGTTCTCCTCCTGGCTGATCTCGCCGCGCCGGATATAGTAGGAGCCCTGCTCGTCGGTGCAGATATAGTACGTCTTGTACCCGGGGACCTCCTCCTCATGTCCGTCGAACACCACCCGGTAATACACGAAAGCAATGGTGGAGCCCGCGGCATAACCGGGCTTGGTGTAGATCTCCAGCGCCGGGTACCCCACAATGTATCTGGCCATCTCCTGATTGCGGAGCAGATCCTGCTCCTCCACCTCATCGCACAGGGAACGGATCTTCTCCGTATCCCCGTCCGCCATGGCGTTGTAATAATCGTTGATCAATGTGGTGATGCCCTGATCCGTGTTTTCCACCAGGGGCACAAGGCCGACGCTTCCGTCCCCGGCGACTGTGCCGGTGCCGGAAAGGCTCTCCGGGCTCAGGGTCTCCGGATTCCCTTCTGCCCTCCCGGCTCCCAGAGCCACTACCACCGTCACGGCGACCACGGCGATTACGATCACCGGGAAGATGATCACACTATGCTTCAAAATAAAATCGCGGAGCATCGCCGCTTTTTCCTTCCACATAAAACAAAAACCTTTCTGTCAAAACAAAGGGCTTTTCCAATCAAAAACAGGGTGATGTAAAGTGCATCCGACAGGAATCGAACCTGCATTAAAGGCGTCGGAGGCCTTCGTTCTATCCATTAGACTACGGATGCAAATGTTACAAATTTATTACATCACCCTGAAATATGATATCACAAAAAAGCCCGTATGTCTACCTTGTTTTTCAGGAAATTTTTGCCGATCTCCAAAAAAGCCTGGTTTTACAGTATTTTAACGCACTTTTTTCTTCGATCGTAATAGTAGAGGCTGTCGGAAAGGACCTCCTCGGGAGCCACCTGGGTCCGGTTCACGTCCGCAATCATCTCCTTCAGAAGCTCCGGCTTTTCCTGCCCCCGGTCCGGCAGCAGGATGACCTCATGGACGGAGCTGGGCAAAAGATAGAGGTTTCCCTTCTCCTGTTCGGCCAGCTGCTCCAGCACCTGCGGATACAGCATACAGGCGGCCCCCTGCACCCGCTTCCGATTGGTCAGGATCCGCATGGGGACCTGCGCAAAGACGCCGTCCTTCTCAAATTCCGTCTCCGCCGGAGGCTTTCCCCCCTGCGTCCGGATCAGCTCCCGCACCACGTCCCCCATGGAGGAACACTCCCAGGGATAGAGCCTGGGCGTGTTCTCCTGGGCCAGGCGCAGAAGCTCCGCCGTGGTGGCCCCCCACATCTGGGCGTGGGAATTGTGGATGAGGATCGAGCCCTCCCCCAGCGCGCTTCCCTGATAGGCATAGAAGAAGCAGATGGCCAGATCCAGAAAGTCTATGTGCGGGATCTCCTCCAGCAGCTTCCCGTTTTTCCCCGCGTGGATCAGGCGGTAACAGATCCGGTCGCGGACCTTGTCAAAGTACTGGAAAAACCGGATGCGGACCCGGCTCTTCGGCGTGTCCTCCCAATAGATCTGCAGGATCCTGTCCACCGCGCACTCCAGGGACATGCCCTTCTCGTATGCCTCCCAGAAGGGGCCCAGATAGATGGTGGGCGAGACATTTCTGTCCTTCGAGCAGATGGTCAGCCCATGATAAATCACCCCGTTATTCTTGCATACCTCCTGGGAAGCCACCTGATAATCCTCCCCAAGCCTCTCCGAAACTTTTTCCCGCACCAGCTGTGCGAATCGATTGATCTCCATAAATACGATTCCCCTTTCTCTGTTTTTGCCGGGCGTCCAAAAAATCCGCCCTTTTTCTTCTTGGGCCGGCGCTTTCCCGCTGCCGGTCCATCCTGCCGCCGGCCCGTCTGCAGTCGGCACCGGTTTTCGAAAACATCTGGAAATACTTGGGGGAGACTCCCCCGTCCGATCTGGGTCATTCCACAGAAAAGAAAAAAAGAAAGGCAACAACATATCCGCAGGGATATCTTATCGCCTTATCAGTCCTTTCGAAAGATGCAGTCCGCTCCGCCTACACGCGGGACAGATATTCACCCGTCCGGGTGTCGATCTTAATGGTCTCGCCCTGGTCCACAAACAGAGGCACCGCAACCTGCGCCCCGGTCTCCACCGTGGCGGGCTTGGTCGCGCCGGTGGCGGTATCGCCCTGGAAGCCCGGCTCCGTATCCGTGATCACCAGCTCCACGAACAGAGGAGGCTCCACCGAAAACACGCTGCCGTTGTGGGAGCAGACCTTGCACATTTCGTTCTCCTTCACAAACTTGAGCGCATCGCCCACCGTCTCCGTGTTCAGCGCGATCTGCTCATAATTCTCCGTGTCCATGAAATAGAACAGATCCCCATCCTTATACAGGTACTGCATATCCTTTCTGTCGATACGTGCCTGAGGGCATTTCTCCGTAGGGCGGAAGGTTTTCTCCACCACGCCGCCGCTCTTGATATTTTTCAGCTTCGTTCTGACGAACGCCGCACCCTTTCCCGGTTTCACATGCTGGAATTCAATAATCTGGTACACATTGTTGTCCAACTCGATCGTGATACCATTTCTGAAATCACCTGCAGAAATCATAGTGTATTCCTCCTAATATTTGTCACATTATAATTCTTTAACAGTTTAATATAAAAAAAGGCATTTTTCAACTGTTTTTGTAATTTTTGTAAATTTCGTCCAAAAAAATCACAATGCCTTACCGTTTCCCCAGAAGCTCCAGGAGAAAATCGATCGCCTGCAGATACCCGTCCAGCCCCTGCCCGTAGATCTGCCTGTCGCAGACCGGAGCCGTCACGGAGACCCTGCGGAACTCCTCCCGCTTGGTGATATCGGAAATGTGGATCTCCACCTTGGGCACCGGGACACTGGCCAGGGCGTCCCGGATGGCATAGCTGTAATGGGTATAAGCGCCCGGGTTGATCACGATCCCTTCCGTTTTGTCAAAATAAGCCTCCTGGATCCGGTCGATGATCGCGCCCTCGTGGTTGCTCTGGAACACCGTGATCCGGCTTTTCGTCTCCCGGCCCTTCTTTTCAATCAGATCCAGCAGATACGCGTAATCTTGCGTCCCGTAGACGCTCTTCTCCCGGATCCCCAGGAAATTGAGATTGGGGCCGTTGATCACCAGAAGCTTTCTCCCGGCGTCCTTTTGCCGCTCCCGCTGTTCCAGACGGTTGGTGATCTGGGTGAGGATCTCCTCCGTGGGAAGCCCGTCCACGTCCAGGATCACGTCCGCGCACGCCGCGTAAGCCTCCTCCCGCTCCGCAAGCAGCGTGCGGATGCGCTGCAGAGGATCGTCGCACTGAAGGAGCGGACGGTTCGTATCCCCCTTCAGCCGCTCATAGGCCGTCTCCGGACGGATCCGCAGATAGACCACCGTTCCGCACCGCTTCAGCAGCTCCCGGTTCTCCGGCCGCAGAGGAGTGCCTCCTCCCACGGACAGGATCCTGCGGTAGTTCCGGCTCCCGATCTCCCGCAGAAGCTCCGTCTCCTTCTGCCGGAAGGCCTCCTCGCCCTCCTGGGCAAACAATTCCCGGATGCTTTTGTTCTCCCGCCGTTCGATCAGCTTATCCGTATCCTCCACCGGGATGCGCAGCCGGTATGACAGCTTCAGCCCCACCGTGGTCTTTCCGCTTCCCATAAATCCAATCAAGATAATATTTTTCTCCTGTCCCATCTCGCGTGATTCTCCCGTTCTGTTCTGGTCTGTGTCTGTGTTTTCTGCGCTATCGCCCCATCTGCCGGAGCATCTCCCCGTACACCTTCTCCGCCAGCGGATCCTCCACCGGCCTCCCGGTCCACAGCTCATAGGCGATGATCCCCTGATAGAGCAGCATCTTGTAGCCGCAGAAGGCTTTCCCCCCGGCGGCGCGCACCCGCTTCATAAACCGGGTTTCCAGAGGGTTGAAGATCAGATCGTACCCCGTGTGGATCCGCCGGTAAAACCGCTCGTCCTCCAGGACCGCCTCCTCCGTGTGGGGGTACATCCCCAAGCTGGTGGCCTGGATGGCCAGATAGCGCTCCTCCCCGGGAAGCTGTTCATACTCCGTCAGCGAAAGTGCCCGGACAAACGCTCTCCCCAAAAGCCCGTTTACCTCCTCCGCGATCTTCTGCGCCCGCTCCTTCGTCCGGTTCAGGATCACCACCTGGGAAGCCCGCTCCTGGGCCAGCAGGATCGCCACCGCTCTGGCCACGCCGCCCGCTCCCAGGATCAGGACCTTCTCCCCCTCCAGCCGCACGCCGTCGCTCTCCATGGCGCGGCGAAGGCCCGGCATGTCGGTATTGTATCCCTTAAACCCCTCCCCTGTCCGCACCAGCGTATTCACGGCGCCGATCTGCCGTGCCAGAGGATCCAGCTCCTGCAAATGGGGGATCACCTCGCTCTTATAGGGGACCGTCACATTCATCCCCATAAGGTTCAGGGCAAACGCCCCCCGCACGGCATCTCCCACACAGCCCTGGGGAACATGGAAGGGGACATACACCAGGTTCTCTCCCATGGCCTTCGCCAGCGTGTTATGTATCACCGGGGACATGGTGTGCTCCACCGGGTTCCCCATCAGCCCGCAGACGCGGGTACGGCCGTCAATCTTCATGGGTGCTCCTTTCCTGCCCTTCGGGCTCTCGATGACTGCGATGATAAAAGAACAGTACGACCCGCTCCAGGTACCGCTTCAGGACGATCTGGATCTCCTCCCGGGGATGGATGGGACGGGTCAGATAGGTCTCGATTCCCGCCCTCCTGGCGCCCCAGATATCGGTGATCAGCTGTTCACCGATATCTGGGGCGCCCGGAGGGCGGG
>CANPWJ010000079.1 GCA_947584035.1 uncultured Acetatifactor sp.
GCTGTTCTGAGCCATGCGGATCAGGGAACCGTTTACATGGAGGAGGATCTTATGGGGAGTTCCGATCTCCACGTTGAGTCCCTCCTGCTCCTTGATGCGCACCTCGTAGTTGCCCTTTTCCTTGGGCCACAGCTCACAGTCGATGATCCGGTTGTCCAAAACCACATCGCCCTTGATCACCTCGCGCTGCTTGCACACCTCCCACACGTTAAACGGGATCTGGATCGTGTATCCCTCGTCCTTTTTTTCGACCTTAGACTCGAAAAAATATCTCATACTTCCTCCATTCCGGCGCCCCGCACCTAAATTTTATAAATTTTATTTTTGGCGTCCGTGGCAAAAACGCCCGTCCGCTTTTTGACATCCTGACCACTGTCTCTATTGTATCAAATTCTGGTTTTGTTGAAAACTGTTTTTTTGAAAAAAATTTCGTCCCAAGGAAAAATTTTCCCGCCTTTCCCCGCTATCCGATCTGCAGGATCAGAGAAGCCACCTGAAAATACACGATCAAGGACAGCGCGTCCACAATGGTGGTGATAAAGGGGCTGGCCATCACCGCCGGGTCAAAACCCAGGCGCTTGGCCCCGATGGGAAGAAGGCAGCCCACCAGCATGGCCAGCAGCACCGCCGCCGCCAGCGTCAGGCACACCACCAGCGCCACCGAAAAGCCCACCCGGTCGAAGAGCATCAGCTTGGCAAAATTGGCCGCCGCCAGGGACAGCCCGCACAGTACCGCCACGCGCACCTCCTTCCACACGATCAGAGGCACGTCCCGGTAGGTGATCTCCCCCAGCGAGAGCCCGCGGATCACGGTCACGCTGGCCTGTCCGCCGGCATTCCCGCCGGTGTCCATCAGCATGGGTATGAAGGCGATCAGCGACGCATACACGCTCAGCGCGTCCTCAAAGGTGGTGATGATGGCCCCCGTGAACGTGGCCGACACCATCAGCAGCAACAGCCAGGGGATCCGCTTCTGGTAAGTCTCCCAGACGCTGGTCCGCATATAAGGCTTATCGCTGGGCACGATCGCGGCCATCTTCTCCATATCCTCCGTGGTCTCCTCCTGCATGATGTCCACCACATCATCCACCGTGATGATCCCGACGAGGCGGTTCTCGTTGTCCACCACCGGCATGGAGGTGAAGTCGTACTTCTGGAACTGCCGGGCCACCTCCTCCTGGTCCATCATGGTGTTGAGCGAGATGACGTTCTCGTGCATGATATCGCCGATCACCTCATCCCCCTGGCTGAGCAGCAGATAGCGCAGGGCCACCGTCCCCAAAAGCCTTCTCTGGGCATCCAGCACGTAACAGATATTGATGGTCTCCGAGTCCACGCCCACCTTGCGGATGCGCTCGATGGCCTGGTCCACGGTGAGATTTTCCTTCAGATCCACGTACTCCACCGTCATAATGCTTCCGGCGGAATCCTCCGGATAGCGGAGCAGATGGTTGATGTCCCGGCGGGTCTCCGGATTGGCGTTGGCCAGCAGCCGCTTCACGATGTTGGCCGGCATCTCCTCCAAGAGATCCGTGGCGTCGTCCGCCATCAGATTGTCGATAATGCTGGCGGCCTCCCGCTCCGACAGGGAGGTGATGATCAGCTGCTGGTTCTCCACATCCAGATAGGAGAACACGTCCGCCGCCAGATCCTTGGGCAGGATCCGGAAGCACTTTAACAGCTCCTCCTCCTGTAACTCCTCCATAAGCGTGGCGATATCCGCGTCGTTCAGCTCCGCCAGCGACTGCCGAAGCTTGGTGTACTGCTTGCCGTTCAAAAGCTCTCGAACCTCGCTCAATTCCCGGATCTCATCCATGATCTTTCCCTCCATCCTTTTATTTTATCGCTTTGTAAAATTCCTGTCAATGTAGTACAGCTCCCGGAGCTTCTCGATCTCTGCCCTGCCGTTCGTGGCTTCCACCAGCTCCCCGGCAAGCTCCGCCTCCAGATCTGCCGGTACCAGCAGCTTCAGGCGCACGTCCGCCCCGTAATCGCTCTCCTCCGGCTCTATCCCCCTCTGCCCCAGCAGATGCAGGATCCTGCCGATCCCGTTGTAGTCCGTGCGGACCAGAAGTTCCCAGCCATACCGCATGGTACCCACGCGGCAGCCCGCCAGCCCGGCCTTCACCGCCTGGGCGTAAGCCCGGGCCAGCCCTCCCGTTCCCAGAAGGGTCCCCCCGAAGTAGCGCGTCACCACCACAGCGGCGTTGCGGATCCCCTCCCCCAGGAGCACCTCCAGCATGGGGCGCCCAGCGGTTCCCCCGGGCTCCCCGTCGTCGCTACAGCGGACGGTCTCCCCCCTGCTCCCGATCACATAGGCGGAGCAGTTGTGGGAGGCGTCCCAATATTTCTTCTTCATCTCCTCCACAAACGCGGCCGCCTGGCTCTCCGTCTCACAGCTTCGCAGGGTGGCGATAAAGCGGGACTTTTTCTCCGTAATCTCCCCCGAGCCTCCCTCCAGCAGTACGCGGTATTCCTCCGGCTGATATTTCTCCATACGCTCTCCCATGCTTCCTCCCGAACGCTCTCCCGGCCCAAACGGAGGGCCCTGAAAGCAACTATAGAAATTTTAGCATAAGTCCGCCGAAAAGTGAAACAATTAAATAAGCGAAACAATTAAATAATAAGAAATCCCGCAAAGAAAAACTTTATTTACCGGACATTATTTGGTATAATGTGTTTATTCATGGCAGAATGTATGCGTCCCCGGTAACCGGGGCAGAAAGGCGAGGCTTATGAATTACGGAAAAAAGGGCGTCCGCGCCAAGCAGCGGGCCCTCAACGCAAAATCTTCTAAATGGGGGAGAAAAATCGCGCTTACCTTCTTTAAGGTATTTCTCATAGCCGTGGCAGGGTGCGGGATCTGTGCCGCAGCCGCCGGGATCGGCGCTTTCAAGGGGATCCTGGCGTCCACTCCGAATATCCGCCTGAGCGACGTGGTGGCCTCCGGACAGGCAACCATCGTCTACGACCGGGAGGGAAACGAGATCGACCAGTACGTCAGCTCCAATTCCAACCGCATCGAGGTCTCCATGGACCAGGTGCCGGTCCATCTGGGCCAGGCGTTTGTGGCCATTGAGGACCAGCGCTTCTACCAGCACAACGGCATCGACATGATCGGCATCCTCCGCTCGGCCTATCAGTTCATCAAGACCGGCGGAGAGGAAAAGCAGGGTGCCAGCACCATCACCCAGCAGCTACTGAAAAATACCATCTTCACCGACTGGACGGAGGAAAACGACAACCTGATCAAGATGGTCAAGCGAAAGATCCAGGAACAGTACCTGGCGCTGGAGATCAGCAAGCGCTTCACCAAGGACGAGGTGCTCCTGCGCTACATGAACGCCATCAACCTGGGTCAGAATACGCTGGGCGTGGAAGCCGCTTCCCAGCGCTACTTCGGGAAATCCTGCAGCGAGCTCACGATCTCCGAGAGCGCCGTCATCGCCAGCATCACCCAGAACCCCTCCTACTATAATCCGCTCCGCTACCCGGAGCACAATATGAACCGGAGGCTGGAATGTCTGAACAAGATGCTGGAGCTGGAATTCATCACCAAGGAGGAGTACGATGAGGCGGTGGCGGAGACGGACGCGGTCTATGAGCGCATCGGCCTCTATGACACGGACTTCCAAGCCAGCAACAGCACCACCGGATCCTATTTCTCGGATGCCCTGTACGAGCAGGTAAAGCAGGATTTGATCGATTCCGGCCGCTCTGAGAACCTGGCGGAGACGCTTTTGACCGCCGGGGGGCTGCGCATCGAGTCCACCCTGGATCCCACCATCCAAAAGATCATGGATGAGGAATTTTCCAACCCGGACAACTACAATCCGTCCACCAAATGGTACTTAAATTACGCCCTGACCATCACAGACCCCGCCGGGGAGGAGCACAACTACAGTAAGGAAAACATGATGAGCTGGTTCAAGCAGAACGGCCAGTCCCGGTTCAACCTGATCTTTTCCTCCCAGGAGGACGCGGATGCTGCCATCGCCACCTACCGCGCCGCCATGCTGGACAGCCTGGATATGACGGAGGACGCGGACACCTACACGGAGACCATCTCCATGACCGCGCAGCCTCAGACCGCCATGGTCATCGAGGAACAGGACACCGGCTATGTGGTGGGAATGGTGGGAGGACGCGGCATCAAGGAGGGCCGCCGGACCTTAAACCGCGCCACCAGCGCCAACCGTTCCCCCGGCTCCACCTTCAAGATCCTGGCCTCCTTCGCCCCCGCTCTGGACACCAGCGGGATGACGCTGGCCACGGTGTACAATGACGCGCCCTTCAACTATGACGACGGCACACCGGTGAAAAACTGGTACAAGGGCTATTACCGGGGTATCTGTTCCATCCGCTACGCGATCGAGCAGTCCCTGAACATCATCGCCGTGAAGAACCTGACCGTGATCACGCCCCAGCTGGGGTACGATTATCTGCTGAATTTCGGTTTCACCACCCTGACCGACGGCGTGGTGATCAACAACCAGTTCTTCTCGGACGTGCGGCAGCCCCTGGCCCTCGGCGGCCTTACCTACGGGGTCTCCCCCTACGAGCTGACCGCCGCCTACGCCTCCATCGCAAACGGCGGCGTGTATGTGGAGCCCAAGCTCTACACCCGCGTGACGGACGCGGACGGCAACGTGATCCTGGACAATACCCAGCCCAATTCCCACCGCGTGATCAAGGAGACCACCGCGTACCTGCTGACCAGCGCCATGGTGGACGCGGTGACCATCGGCACCGGAAGCCGGGCAAACTTCCGCAGCGGCATGGCGATCGCCGGAAAGACCGGCACCTCCACCGGGCCCGACGACGCGTGGTTTGTGGGCTACACGCCCTACTACACCGCCGCTGTCTGGACAGGCTATGACAACAACATAGACATGAGCAGCAGCGACTCCAACGACGAGACGGTCTGCTCCAAGCTTCTGTGGCGCTCCATCATGGGACGGGTGCACGAGAACCTGCCCATCGAATCGTTCTCCATGCCTACGGGCATCGTGCAGATGGAAGTATGCGCCAGCTCCGGCAAGCTGCCCACCGAGCTCTGCGCCGGCCACACCCGCAACGAATACTTCGCCATGGGAACGGAGCCCACGGAATACTGCGACATCCATTATGTGGGCGATATCTGCGCTTATGACAATCTTCCGGCCAGCCCCAACTGCCCGTTCAAGCGTTACGGCTCCGGAGAATATCCGCTGGTGGAGGATCCTTCCCTCTGGCCGGGCTCCACGGTGATCACCTCGAACCCGGACGGCACCCAGAGCGTATCCGCCCCCAACACCAGCAATCACTGTCAGCATGACGATGCCTTCTTTGCGAACCCGGATTACGAGACGATCCTGAACCAGCAGCAATGGGATCTGAATCAGCGGGGCGTCTCCTTTGACAACGGCGGGGACGAGGAGGAATAACCCAGTATCCACTAACAAACAAAAATAGAGTAATTCCCAGACAGGGTACAGAAAAGGATGGGCAGGAAGCGACTCACTTCCTGCCCGTCTTTCTCTTTTTGGTTACGCAATAAAAGTCCCTTGTTGCGGAGAGACGTATAAACGCCACCTACCCGCTTAACTGAAAAACTGCTCGACAAAATCGGCAGCGCTCAATTTGTCTTGTACCTCATTACTCCATTTTTCCTGTTCCAATAATTCCGATAAAGGACTTCCAAAAACATCCTCCATTTGCTTTCTGCTAAAGGAGTAGCTTTTGCCGGAAAAGTTGTAGGTTATCCCCGATAGGTTATCAATCGCCGCCATAGCTGCCACAGAATTATAGATTAAATCACGCTGCACCTTTTCTTCGCCAATGTTCCAAACCGTATCCAGGTAGTTTACTGTCAAAGCACAAGTTTCTGAATGGATTTCAAACTTCATATCAACATTATTCAGCGGTAAATTCCAAAACAAATTGCCGGTATTACTTGCGTTTCCGATATAAGGGCTTTTATAATCCTCAATGCTCGTTATGTCATGCGTCAAAGCGTCTGTCTGATTTTGTGCATACTTCTCTTGTTTTTCCTGATCAGCAGGAATCACCCCAAATTGGATGATACAAAACAGTATGACAGCAATACCTAAAAGACAGCTGATGCGTTTGCTTTTTTTATTCATACTCATGCCCCTTTCCGTTTTTCAATAAAAGCTTTGTACAGCTGCTGAATGTAATAGGAATCAGGATGGTAAGCAGCGGCATATAAAACCGCGCGGCGATATTTGCCATTTGATATGGCCCGCTGATGTTAAGAGGTCTGCCAAACCAAATATCACTTCCGTATGTTAATGCCGCCATGGTTCCGGCACACACAACAAAAAACAGCCCCCAAACAATCCACGCTATTTTTTTGCGTCGTTCCCTTGTATGGATTGACAGAAACGCAACAACGCCCGTCTGTTGTCTGCCTTGCAAAAAGTAAGCTATACCGGAACTGACCGTAAGTAAAATCCCTAAGTAGCTGAATACCGCCAAATGGGTGAACAGCAACGGCAAAGAGAAGAACCAAAATACAATACAGTTGAGAAATATAGTCTGCATACATTCCAAACGGTATTTGCTAACATCCGTCAGTTGATTTCCGTCTATCAGATAGTCAATCGAAGATAAGCTTTCCCTTGCTTTCTTTGCTGCAACGTCCGCTTCCATTCCCTGCGCTATCAAGTCATTCATTTTCGCGGTCATATTGCTTAATATTTCTTCTTTTAAGTCCTTGACTTCCGGTGTTAAGCGTTGGTGTCGGAACAATTCCTCAACATAATCTTTCAAATCTATCATTCCTCGTTACCTCCTTGAAGAAGTCTTGTTATAATTTTTTGTGCGTGGAGCCATTCTGCAAGGGCTTTTTCATACGCTGCATTGCCGCTGTCTGTAATGTGGTAATATTTGCGCCGTCCTCCTTGAGATTCGTCACCCCAATAGCTGATGATATGCCCTTGTTTTTCAAGCCTCTTTAAACTGGTATATAATGATGGTTCCTTCAGCTCATACGCATTGTTGCTATTTATGGATACAGCCTTCATAATTTCATAGCCATAGTTATCACCATTAAGCAGGATTTTCAAAATGATAGTGTCGATGTGTCCACGAATTAAGTCGCTGTTTATATTCTGCTCCGGCATCTGTTTCACCTCCATACTCATTCTACTCTAAATTACTATGTATGTCAAGGTATTTTGTGACAAATAGAAGGGTGAAATGTAGATTGCAGTTGATTGGTGCTACAATATTTTTTCGGCAAAGAAACGGCATAGCCCACAAGCTACGCCGTTTCCCGAAAACCATCTTATGCTGTTTTATGCGTGCCGCCCTCCGGCGCGGTTTTCCGCGCGTACTGCAGCCTTTTTGGGGCACTCTTTCGTGCCTCAAAGCCCCTTGATCTGATCGATCTTCTCCCGGAGCTCCTCCGCTCCGCGCCTGGCGTTCTGGATCGCCCGGCACTGTTTTTCAAAAGGAGGCTCCGGCATATCCCCATACTGCTCAAA
This sequence comes from uncultured Acetatifactor sp., assembly GCA_947584035.1. Classification (GTDB taxonomy): domain Bacteria; phylum Bacillota; class Clostridia; order Lachnospirales; family Lachnospiraceae; genus Acetatifactor. The sequence continues at coordinate 7,491 of CANPWJ010000079.1, forward strand.
ATAGATCCTGCCGATCTCCAGATAATTTTTCTTGATGACATCCTCGCAGGTACTGATCTGACTCTTCAGGTTGGCAATCTCCGCCAGCTCCTTCGCCTTCTCGGACGCTTCTTTTCCCTTGGCGGTGATCGCATCGCCGATTTTCTCAATAAAGTCCATACAGCTTACTCCTTTCTGCCGTTCTCTTCTCCTAATAGTATAGCGATTTCTTTCGTATGCCGCAAGTATTTCATTGTACATTTGGGAAAAGATATGGTATAATGTACGCGTAAGCGACGAGCCGTGCCCATCCCACGGAGCGCAAAATTTCTGCTTGCAGAGTATTTTGCAGGACGTGGGATGGATAAGGCGAATGCCCGTGAACGAGGGAAACCATCGGTTTCCCGAGTGGCACACGGCGAGCGACGAGCTTGCTCAGGCAGTCGCTGTTTTGACCGCAACAACGAAATACCGGAGGCTGACTATGATGCAACCCTTATACACGAACGTAAAAGTAAACAACGAGATCGAGCTGTGTGAGGTAAGCGATCCGGACTGCAAGGACATGATCGAACGCGCCCTGCTAAAGCATCGGATCTCCTACTATATCCGCTGGCCCAAGTCCTCCCTTTTCAACCGCAGACGGGACACCTGCATCATCTGTGTCAACGACAATTCCAAGGAGGAAGCGGAAAATATGATCCGCGTCCTCTGTGATGAATCCGGTTACTCCGTAAAGTTTCTGATGAAGAAATCACAGAACCATTACCTGTAACGGGCCCAGGATCGCTGTCGTGTCCGTCTGCCTTCGGATATGCTTCTCAAAAACCGTTCCGGTAAATGTCAAATAGTACCCTCTGTCATATCCCTGTATCGCACCAGCGTCACATTCCCCAGTTCCTTTGCCCTGTCGGCACACCCTTTCGTAAACCCGGACTTGGAAAAAAGGTAGAAGTGCTTCTTTTTGTACGGGAACAGATTGCTGCGCTTCACAAGCGTTTCCAGGACGCTGAGGTCAACCTTTTCATTTGTCCATTTGCACTCGCCGAAAAGAGCTGTGCCTTTGTCCTGCTCGGCGAGAATGTCAATCTCCGCCTGACGCTTTTCTGTCGGATCATTCCCCCACCAACGGCCAAGAGAGGAAAAGGCCACCGGGCACCTTCCGGCAAGCAGCAGCTTCCAAAGATACTGCTTGCAGATTTCCTCAAAAACCTTGCCCATATAGTCCGGCAGAAACGGCTCGATGCGCTTGTAGGCAAGGTCAGCAGCGCCGCGGGCGATGATGGAATTGTTCTCCGGCACAAAGCGGTACCAGAAGCGGAACAGATTGTCCTCGATGGAATAAATCGCTTTCCGGGATGCCTTTTCGCCGTAGGGAGTTTCCTTTCGGATGATGCCGAGAGCGATGAGGTTTTTCACATACGCGGAACACACATTGGTATCCTCGCCGACTTTACCGGAGATTTCTGACATCCGGGCGGAACCGGTGGCAATCGCCGTAATGATGGCGTTATAAAGCGCCGGCTCCCGCACCTCCTGTTTCAGCAGGTTTTCCGGCTCCTCAAAGAGGGCCGAGTTTGGGTTCAGATATGTGTTTTTGATATTGTCCCCAACACTCAGCGCATCGTTCATCTGCAGCAGATACTGCGGCGTCCCGCCGACGATCCCATAGATCAGCGCCTTATCCTCATCGGAAAAATGTCGAAAATAACGGCAGGTCTCCTC
>CANPWJ010000080.1 GCA_947584035.1 uncultured Acetatifactor sp.
GCGCCTGCTTCTCCTGCGGCTCCTTTACCAGCAGCCCCAAAAGCAGGGGCAGAACGACCATCACCGGAAAGATGTAGCGGATCCATACGATGGGCCCCAGGAGCAGCGTCCCCAGGTAGAACAGCGCCAAGCCGGCAAAAAGCGCCTGTTTCCTCTGACGCCGATAAACATACAGTACCAGGACGAGCAGAAGCCCCCACGCATAGAAGGAGCTCTTAAACAGCAGGGAAATGACCGGCCAATGGTAGAAGGCGTTGCCGCTGGCGATCTTCTCCAGCTGGCTTTCCAGCCAGGGGAACCTGGATTCATGGACAATGTTCCTTCCGTCCTCCAGCTCCGCGCTGTTGTAGGTGTAGAGGACGCCCATGCGGCCTTCCACGCCCTGCCCCAGATATTCCGCGTAGGAACGGTCATCCGGGAACCAATAGCCCCTGGTCAGCTCCAGAAAGGCGTCGATGTACTCGTTGGGGTAATGGATCCCCACCTGGAACCAATCTCCTATAAACCGTGCCAGCCTCTCCCCATAAAAATCATGGAACTGGTTGCCGGCGACCCGCTTGGCCGGATCGGCCAGCCCCGGCAGATAAAAATCCCATGCGCCCTCCTCTGAGGGCACATACGCTTCGATCCGTTCCCGGATATCCGGCGGCAGCGTCTTACTATGGCAGAACCCTACCCTGGCCAGCTGCTGGACGGGAACGCTGTACATCTCCACTGTGGGCGCATTGAGTTCCGTTCCCAGCGCTTCTTGAATCGCCACTCCCATTCCCTTGCCGCCCGCTGTCAGAAGCACCCCCAGGATCAGCACGCGCAGCTTTTCCCTGCGGGCAGCGCAGAGGAACCAGAGCACCGCGTAAGCCGCCACTGCATACGGGGCGTTGTTCCGAAACTGAACCATCACCCAGCCCACCGGCAGCAAAACCATATCCCAAAACAGCGTTCTGCGGCCGCTGCTGAAAAAGAACCGTTCCGCCAGCAGAAGATGAAAGAGCAGGAACAGGATGCTAAACAGCACGTCCTTGGTGGTACACACCACCAGCACGGTGTTCAGCGGAAACAGGGCAAAGAACAGAGTGGCCGCCACCACGGGCCATTTTCTGCGTGTGAGCCGGTACAGCATCGCACAGCAGTAGGCCGTCACCAGGGCATAGCAGATCATCTGAAAGACCGCCATGCAGCCGAAACCGGCCTCCAGGCTTCCCAGCCGGATCCCCAGCTGCAGAAATACCCAGATCACCCAGGTATGAGCCAGCGGCTGGTACGCATAAAACCAGGCAAACCCTTTGGCCGCCTCGTTCACCTGCCTGTGGAAATCATAGGACATCACAATGGGATAGTATGCCAGCCACACCGGGATCAGACAGAGAAGGATGATCCCGGCACAGCAGCCGAACACTGCCCGGCTGTCCCAGGCCCTGGCGTCCCTGGACGCTCTGCTCTCCCCGCCGGTTCTTTCCATCCGGGAAAACAAGAGCTCCCAGAACGGAAAGACCGCCGCGCTCAGGCAGATCCCCCGAAGGAGGATCATTCCCTTTCCCAAAAAGCCGCCGTCCGTCATGCCCCTTCCCTGCAGCTGATATCCCAGGATCAGCGAGAGGGAAAACAGCAGACTCAAAACGCCCGCAAACCGCACTCTTCTCCTTCGCACCTTCACGGGGCTCCGCTCCAGCCGCTCCCGGGTGCGGGACAGCATGGGATAGAGCGCCAGAAAGAGCAGCAGACCGATGACAGAGAAGGACGCCGCCTCCGCTCCAGCCAGCTCCCCCAGGTAAAGACATCCATATGTCCCGGCAAAGGCCAGAACCCCCTGCAGGATCCTGTGTTTGTACTGCAGCAGCTTTTTCAATTCCCCGGTGATCTTTTGTACCATGTTTTCTTCCAGCTTTCCGTTTGTTTCGTATGGATTATACAATATTATCCGCTTTCTGTCCATAGATACCGCATATGGAAAAGCGCGACGCACGGCAGCTTTCCATGCCGGCATCGCGCTTGTTATCTCTTATCGCACACGGTTACTGTGCCGTTCTGGTACCTTCCTTGAGGGCGGCTCCCAGACTGGCAATTCCCTGAAGCTCCGCGGGAAGCAGGATGGTCGTGGCCTTGCCGTCCGCTACTCTTTCAAATGCCTCCAGACTCTTGATCTTCAGCACAGCCGCATCCGCACCGGCCTCCTTCAGAGCGCGGATACCGTCCGCGTTCGCCTGCTGCACCTTCAGAATGGCCTCCGCTTCACCTTCCGCCTCGCGGATCATCTTCTCCTTCTGAGCTTCCGCGCGAAGGATCGCCGCCTGTTTATCGGCCTCCGCACGGAGGATCGCGGACTCCTTCTCACCTTCCGCCTCCAGGATCTTGGCCTTCTTCTCACCCTCTGCCCTGGTGACCGCCTCACGTCTCTCACGCTCGGCCTTCATCTGTTTCTCCATGGCGTTCTGAATCTCCGCGGGAGGAATGATGTTTTTCAGCTCCACACGGTTTACCTTGATCCCCCAGGGATCGGTGGCAATATCCAGCGCCGCGCGCATTTTTGTGTTGATGATCTCACGGGACGTCAGCGTCTGATCCAGCTCCAGGTCGCCGATAATGTTGCGGAGGGTGGTGGCCGTCAGATTTTCGATCGCCATCATGGGGTTCTCCACACCGTAGGTGAAGAGCTTGGGATCCGTGATCTGATAGAACACAACGGTGTCGATCCGCACGGAAGCGTTATCCTTGGTGATCACCGGCTGGGGCGGGAAGTCCGCCACCTGCTCCTTTAAATTGACCCTCCGGGCCACACGGTCCAGGAAGGGCACCTTCAGATGAAAGCCCACGGACCAGGTTCCCTGGTATGCGCCCAGCCGCTCGATCACATAGGCCTGCGCCTGGGGAACGATCTTGATGCAGGACACCAGGATCCACAAGATCAGAAGAATCAGAATAATCGGTATGATCCACATAATTAACCTCTTTCTGTGCTGCATTGCGGCAGCACGCGCTTTTTTATCACAGTGCGCGGAAGCGGGAATTCCTCCCGTCCGCCCACTAGACTTCCTTTACCGGGGACTCCTCGCTCACGATCAGCTTGACACCACTCACCGCGTTCACCCTTACCACCGCCCCCACCGGGATCCTGGCTTCCTCCGCGTAGCCGCGGGCGCTCCACTCCTGTCCGCCCACCGTTACCTGGCCGATCCCCTGCAGGTTGTCGATCTCACTGATCACGATCGCCTGACGCCCTACCAGGCTTTCCACGTTGGTCTTTATGCGTTCCCGGTTGAAATAGCGCACCGCCATCGGCCGGGTAAAGGCCAGAAGCAGTAAGGAGACTGCCAGAAACAGGATGATCTGTACAAACAGCGGAAGATTCAGGGCGGCCGCCAGCACCGCCACCACCGCTCCCCCCGCGAACCAGATGGAGGTGAGTCCCAGACTGACCATTTCCACCACGATGGCAACGATCAAAACAATCAACCAGAAAATCATATATTCGTTCATATATCCTCTCATTCCGCCGCTTTCACGGCTCACAGACTTTCCCGCTATGGTTGCTCTACAATCAATATATTACAAAAAAGAAGGAAGGTCAATCTTTTTTCGTTTCCGTGCGGCAGAATATCCGCGGCATAAGAAAAGACGGCACACCCTTAGGGTATGCCGCCTGACCGCTTCTTATCCTTGCATCCTCTGTATTTGCGGCCGGAACCGCCGCCCGGAAAGCCTAATAGAATACGTGATGGCCGATCACCAGCCCGTCGCGCCCGTCATTCCGGCGGAAATGCGTCATACTTCCCACATTGGAGGTGCCGGCGATGGCGTCCTCCGCCGCCTGCAGACAGCTGGAAGAATAGCTTCCCGCCTCATACACGCTGTTGACCTTGCCGTTCATGGCCGGGGTAAACTGACCGGACGCATAGATCACGCCGTGGATGCTGCCGGGATATGCCCCGCTCCGCACACGGTTCATAACGACGGATGCCACAGCCAGCTGGCCCTCATAGCCCTCGCCTCCGGCCTCGCACTGGATCAGAGCCGCCAGCAGCCTCGTGCTGTCCGCGTCGGTCGTGTACTCGCCGTAGTTTACATGGCGCTTCGCCTCGCGCTCCGCTTCCTCCCGCGCCTTGATCTCCTCCATGGTCTCGCCTGCGTCGATCTGGAAGTCCACTGTCACAAACTGGGCGGAGACATATCCGTCGTCCCCCTCGTAATCGATGCAGACCCACTCGTCATCCTCCGCGTTCACCACATCCACGATCTCCCCCTCCGGGAGCAGCGTGTAGACAGAGGCATTGGCATCCGCCGCCGAACGCACCCGCAGCGACGCGGTATTGACCGTGGCGATCATCCTTCCCACATTGTTGGCCAGCGCCCTTGCTTCCTCTCCAAAGAGAAGATATTCGTCCGACGCCCAGCCCACGACGTTGCCGGACTGAAGCCGGGTCCATCCGTCTCTCTGCTCCAGGATCACGCCGCCGCAGTCCTTATACAAAAGTCCCACCTTGTCGGCATCCTCGCTGGGCTCGCATCTCACATTCAACGTATTCTGCACATTCGCCATGACGAGACGCTCTTCCGCCTCCGTCTGCTCCAGATCCAGATTCAGCTCCTTCGCCGTGGCATTGATGATATCGGTCGTATTATTGTCACCAGGATCCAGTATCGCATCCACTCCGCCGCTCATATCATCCAGGAAGTTTCTGCTGCTGGCCTGTGCGGTCATGCCCATCTGCGCCGCCATACAGCCGGCTAAAGCAACGCTCAAAAGCGCAGCGGACAATTTCCTGCATTTCTTCATCTCCTGATACCTCCAGACATCGAAAACCTATGGTAACATTAACAAAGTTATGACTCTTTCTTAATATTTTGTTACAACTTTGTTACATTTGTTACGGGAAGTATCATAACAGAAGAATTTTCCCTTGTCAAGTACTAATCTGAGTACAATGTGGGTCAGAGCTCCCTGGACTTGGAAATACAGGCTTCCATGGCATCCATGACCGCCCCCCGCAGCCCCTTTTCCTCCAGGACCTTCACGGCCTGCATGGTGGTCCCGCCGGGGGAGCAGACCATATCCTTCAGGGCTCCCGGGTGCATCCCGGTCTCCAGCACCAGCTTCGCGCTTCCCAGAACCGCCTGGGCAGCAAAACGGTACGCCTGGGCTCTGGGCATTCCCTCCGCCACCGCCTCGTCCGCCATGGCCTCTATCAGCAGAAAGACATAGGCCGGGGAGCTGCCGCTCACCCCCACTACGACATCCATCAGCCGCTCCGGAACCAGCTCCGCCCTACCGAAGGAACGAAGCAGCGAAAGGATCTCCTCCTGTTCCTCCTGCGTCACCCCCGCGGCGGCACACACGCCGGTGCACCCTTCCAAAACCTGCGCCGGCGTATTGGGCATACAGCGGATCAGCTTCCGCTCCTCTCCCCCAAGGGCCTCCCGCAGATCGTCCAGCGTCTTTCCCGCGGCGATGCTGACAATCAAGGTCTCCGGCCGAAGCGCTCCCCGGATCTCCTCCGCCACCTCCGGCAGACAAAGGGGCTTTACCGCCAGAAAGAGAATATCCGCCTGGGCCGCCACCTGCGCGTTGTCCTGCGCCACAGTAATCCCGAATTTTTCCCGAATCCGCTCTTTGGTAGCATCCGTCCTGGCACAGCCGATGATATTCTCCGGGGATGCGATCTTTTTCTGGAGCATTCCCCCGATCATAGCGGAAGCCATATTGCCAAGCCCGATCCATCCGATTTTCCTGTCCGTCATCTGTTTCTCCTTTCGATATCTGCCTTACAGGCGCTCGTCTGCCCGGCGCCTCTGCCTGTATGCCTCGTACATCAGGATCCCCGCCGCCATGGCGGCATTCAGGGATTCCACCTGCCCCTCCATGGGGATCCGCAGATAATTTTCCGCCCGGCCCGCGGTCGCTTCCGTCAGGCCGTTTCCCTCATTTCCAATCAAAAACGCGGTGCCGCCGCGGAAGGAAAACGCGTCATAGCTTTTCTCCCCCCGCAGATGAGCGGCGTAGGTGCGGATCCCCCGCCGGTGCAGCTGGTCCATGGTTCCGGGAAGATCCTCCACGCAGACAAAGGGCACCCGGTAGATCGATCCCATGGTGGCCCGTATGGTCTTGGGATGAAAGATATCCACCGCTTTCTCATTTATTATAACACCCGTTATTCCCGCTCCTTCTCCCGTTCGCAGAATGGTACCCAGATTGCCCGGGTCCTGGAGATCCTCCAGGAGCACCAGAAGCGGCGCCGGATCCTCTAACATCTCCTCCAGCGTATGCTCCGGCTGCCTGAGCACGGTCAGGATCCCCTGCGGAGTCTGGGTGTCCGACATTTTGGCAAAGACCTCATCCGCTGCCACCTCATACCCACTTTCTGCCAGCTTCCGGCACAGCGGGCTCTCCGCTTCCCCGGACCGAAGCTTTTGCTCCGCACTCTGGGACAGGTACACCTGCAGGATCCATTCCGCGGGAGCCTCCTCGTACATCTTGAAGCCTTCCGCCAGGAACACGCGGTCCCTGCGCCTCTCCCTGGCCTTGGTCTGCCACAGTATGACCTGCTTCACCTTTTGATTTGCGGCGCTTGTGATCATGGCATCACCTCCCCCGATCCCCTGTCATACAGAGGGCGGCCCGTTTTTCCAAAGGGCCGCCTCCCGCTTCTTCGTTTCTTCTATAATAATTGTGCCACCTCAAACTGATATTCGTCGATATTCTTCTCCATATTCAGGGCAGACTCAATGTCAAAGTCCGTAAATTTCCCGTCCCGGTAGCCAACCACCCGGTTGGTCTTTCCCTGCAGCATGATATCCACCGCGTAGGCGCCCATAATGGAGGCATAGAAACGGTCCTTGGCAGTAGGGCTGCCTCCCCGCTGCATGTACCCCAGAATGGTCGCCCGGGTCTCGATCCCCGTGGCCGCCTCGATCCTGCGGGCCATGGAGGTAGAGTGGCCGATTCCCTCCGCGTTGATGATGATGTGGTGCGTCTTTCCCTTCTTGCGGTTGGCGATAATGTTGTTGATGATGGTCTGCTCGTTGAAATCGTACTTTTCCGGCAGGAGAATATCCTCCGCGCCGTTGGCGATACCGCACCACAGGGCGATATAGCCGGCATGGCGCCCCATCACCTCGATAATACTGCAGCGCTCATGGGAGGAGGAGGTGTCCTTCACCTTGTCGATGGCGTTCATCGCAGTATTGACCGCCGTGTCAAAGCCGATGGTATAGTCGGTGCAGGCGATATCCAGATCGATCGTCCCGGGCAGCCCGATGGTGTTGATGCCGTTCCGGGAAAGGGCCTGTGCCCCCCGGTAGGAGCCGTCCCCGCCGATCACCACAATCCCGTCAATCTTATGCTTTCGGCAGATATCCGCTCCCTTCTTCTGGCCCTCCGGAGTCTTAAACTCCAGACATCTGGCCGTCCCCAGGATGGTTCCGCCCCTCTGGATGATCTCAGAGACGCTGCGCGCCTCCATGTCGATAATCTCTTCATTCAGAAGGCCCTGATATCCCTTTTTGATCCCCTTGACCTTCAGTCCTCTCGCCAGCGCCGTGCGGACCACCGCACGGATCGCGGCATTCATTCCCGGCGCGTCGCCACCGCTGGTCAAGACGCCCACCGTCTTAATCTCTTTTGCCATGACGTTACCTCCTACCAAGCCTCTGTGCCTATTCTGAAACGCTTCAACAGCTTCTTAAATTTTACGCTTTTTTCTAAGGGTTTTCAATAGCTTTTCTGCGGAAACGGACATTTTCCTCCCCAAAGATCCGGCCCAGACGCTGACAGAGCTCCCCGTCCGCCCGGACACGGCGGTTTGCCGGCAGGATCTTGATGGCCCTGCTGTTTTTCAGAAAGATCACCACGTTGTCGTGCCCCTCCGAGTCCGCGATGGCGGCGAGCAGCTCCTGCTCCCGGGCCGCGTAGGCTTCGGCGTCGGCAAACTGCACCCATACGCCGTCCGGCATTTTCACCGCCTTTCTGTTTCCGGCGTTCTCCTTCCCGGCGCCGCGCTGCCCGCCGTCCTCCTTTTCGCCGCTTTCTCTCCCGGCGTTCTCCTTCCCGGCGCCGCGTTGTCCGCCGTCCCTCTTTTCGCCGCTTTCTCTCCCGGCGTTCTCCTTCCCGGCGTCCCGTTTCTCCGTGTCTCCGGCGGGAGATACGGCCGCGGTGCGTCTGCGGCCAAAGGCTGCGGAAAACAGATCCCTGGGCGGCCTCCCGGCGGCCTCCTCAAAGGTTACGATCTGATCGCAGATCAGCTTGGCGTCCCGATCCTCCTCCACGGAGACGCGCCCCCGGATAAATACCTTGGCATCCTCAATGATCTGCGCGCTGTAGGCCTCATAGCTTTGCGGAAACACGATGATCTCCGCCGTGCCCACCAGATCCTCCAGGCTCAGGAACGCCATGATCTTGTCGTTCTTGGTGTACTTGACATTTTTATCCGTGATGATCCCGCCCAGCACCACCCATTCCTGGTCCTGCACCCGCACGGTTCCCGTCTCCTCGTCCAGCACGAAATCACTGGTACGGTTGGTAACCACGCTCTGCCAGAGCTCCTGATATTCCTCCAGAGGATGCCCGCTGACATAAATGCCAAGCACTTCCTTCTCAAAGGACAAAAGCATTTCCTTGCTGTATTCTCCCACCGCCGGCATCTTAATATCAAAGTCCTCCCGGCTGTCCTCCCCGGCAATATTAAAAAGAGAGAGCTGTCCCGCCAGATTGCTCTTCCGGTCCCTGGTGATGTGATCCAGGATCTGCACATACACGCTCATAAACTGTTTTCTGGTGCCGCCCAGGCTGTCCAGCGCTCCCGCCTTGATAAAGCTTTCGATACAGCGCTTGTTCACATCCGTCCCGGCCATTCGGGTAATGAAGTCCTTCAGGTTCGTAAACGGCCCTCTCTCCCTGCGCTCCTGCACAATGCCGTCGATGGCGGGCCTTCCCACCCCCCGGATGGCCGTCAGGGCATAGCGGATGCCGTTTCCCGACACGGAGAATCCCTGCTGCCCTTCATTGATGTCCGGCGGCAGCAGCTCGATCCCCATATTGCGGCAGACCAGGATATACTCGGAGACCTTCCCCGGGTTGTCGATGACAGAGGTCAGAAGCGCCGCCATAAATTCCACCGGATAATAGTATTTCAGGTAAGCAGTCTGGTAAGCCACCACCGCGTAGCAGGCCGCGTGGGACTTG
>CANPWJ010000081.1 GCA_947584035.1 uncultured Acetatifactor sp.
TGTATCAGAAGATGGAGTTAAAATACCCCGCCTGCATCATCGACACCAACCACTCAAATTCCAACAAACAGTACGCGCAGCAGGTCCGCATCGCCAAGGAGGTCATGCACAACCGCAAGCTCAACCCGGAGCTCCACAGTCTGATCAAGGGCTTTATGATCGAGAGCTACCTGGAGGAGGGCTGCCAGAAGATCGGGGAGGGCGTCTACGGAAAATCCATCACGGATCCCTGCCTCGGCTGGGAGGCATCCGAGCGGCTGATCTATGATCTGGCCGAGTACGACTGATCCGGCCGAATGCGACTGTTCTGGGGGCTGTCGGCTAATACCGATTTTCCTCCTTTTAAAATATGTTCAGCAGGGCGGACAACAGGGAGGGGTTTAAGAAGCTCTCCAGCACACAGCCCGCCAGAACGGCCCCCAAGAGGAAAACGAGCTTTAAGAGCTGCGACGGAGGCAGGATCCTGCGCATTTCCGGCGGAGCGTACCTCTCAAAATAGATCCTGCGGTTCAGCTGCTCGCACCACAGCACCAGCGCCGCGGCCGCCGGGATGTACAGAAGATATTGAGGGAACACACTGACCGCGGCCAGAAAGAGGCCCTTGAGCCCGTACCGGATCAGCAGCGCCGCCAGAAACGCACCTCCGGCAAACCCATACCAGAACACGGCTCCCCCGCAGATCAGCAGCCCCAGATAGGTGGTGGAGAGCACCGTCAGCACCAGCGCACTTCCAAGCCGCTTCTTCAGGACAAATATAAAAAGAGCATTCCGATCCACGGTCATATACTTCATTTGATACAAAGTATATTCATCCAGCAATCCCGTGTTATCCAACAGAATACTCTTTCCAAAATTCATCAGCAGGATCCCCGCCGCAAGACCCGCCAAAAAAAGATAGGACAAGGGCAGACGCCCGCCCTGCGCCGGCTGTCGCTTGATTCTCATGGGGGTCACCTGCCTTCTTGTTCCATCAACGGTTCTTCCCCATTATATGCGCCGGCATCCCGGTTCATGTCCCGGCTTACAGATATTTTGCGGCGTAGGTCAGGATCCCGCAGATCGTCTTGGAATCCTGTATTTTCCCGTCGAAGATCATCTGCTTCAGCTCCTCCACCGTGTACGCCTCCACATGAATGTACTCGTCCTCATCCAGGTGCTGGCTGCCGTGCTTCGCAAGCCCTCTGGCCAGATAGATGTCGATCTTCTCATTACAGAAGGCGACGGTGGTGTAGATGGAGTTCAAAAGCTCCACCTTGTCGCACACATACCCGGTCTCCTCCTGCAGCTCCCGCATGGCGGCAGCGTCGGTGGGCTCCTCTCTGCCGTTCAGGCCTCCGGCCGGGATCTCCAGTGTCTCCCGCTCCAGCGCATTCCGGTACTGGCGCACCATCAACAGCTTTCCGTCCTCCCGCACCGCCACGATGGCGGCAGCCCCCTTGTGATCGATCAGATCCCACTTGACCACGTTTCCGTTGGGAATCTGCATCGTGTCCTGATAGTAGTCAATGATGACGCCCTTGGCCACCAGGTCCCTTTTCAGCCGCTTGATCTCTTCCATCTTTCAACACCCCTTCTCATTTTCCATGTCGGCCAGAAGCTTCTCCACGCTGGCCAGCTTCACACACAGCACAAACAGATCGGTAGCCTTCGCCATCTCCTCCGGCGTGGGGTAAGAGGGCGCGATACGGATATTGCTGTCCCTAGGATCCGCTCCGTAGGGGAAGGAAGCGCCCGCTCCGGTCAGGGTCACCCCCGCCTCCTTGCACTTGGCCACGATCGCTTTGGCGCAGCCCTCCATCGCGTCAAAGGAGATAAAGTACCCGCCGTTGGGCCTGGTCCAGCTGCCGATGCCAAGCCCTGTCAGCTCCTCGTCCAGAACCTGCAGCACCGCCTCGAATTTGGGGCGCAGAAGCGCCGCGTGCTTCTTCATATGCTCCAGGATGCCGTTGATATCCTTAAAGTAGCGCACATGGCGCAGCTGGTTCACCTTGTCGTAACCGATGGTCTGGATGGTCAGGGACTTCCGCACCTCCTTCAGATTGGCCTCGGAGGCGGCGATGGCGCTGATGCCGCTGCCCGCGAAGGTCACCTTGGAGGTGGAGCAGAACTCGTATACCATATCCGGATTGCCCGCCTTCTCACACTCGCCCAGGATCTCCAACAGCTGATCCTGACGCTCCTTCTCCTCATACAGATGATGAACCGCGTAAGCATTGTCCCAGAAAATACGGAAATCCGGAGCCGCCGGCTTCAGCGCAGCCATCCGCCGCACCGTCTCATCGGAATAGGTATATCCCTGGGGGTTCGAGTATTTGGGCACGCACCAGATCCCCTTAACGGCAGCGTCCTCCGCCACCAGCTTTTCCACCAGATCCATGTCCGGGCCCTCGGGAGTCATGGGAACCGTTATCATCTCAATGCCGAAATGCTGGGTGATGGAAAAATGCCGGTCATAGCCGGGAGCGGGACAGAGAAACTTTACCCGGTCCAGCTTGCACCAGGGAGTGTTTCCCATCACGCCGTGGGTCATGGAACGGGAGACGGTATCGTACATGATCGTCAGGCTGGCATTTCCGTACACCACCACATTCTCCGGCTTTACTCCCATCATATCTCCCAACAGCTTCTTCGCCTCGGGCGTCCCGTCCGGCAGACCGTAGTTGCGCACATCCACCCCGCCCTCGGTCCTCATATCGCTCCCGGAGTTCAAGATATCCATGAAATCCATCTCCATATCCAGCTGCGCCGTGGAGGGCTTTCCTCTGGACATATCCAGCTTCAGCCCCTTGCCCTTTGCATCCTCATAGGCTGTCTGCAATTCCTTTTGCTTCTCCAAAAGTTCTTCCCTGCTCAGTTCCTGATACGCTTTCATAATCAGCCTCCTCTTCCGGCATCAACCGCTAACCCCTCCGCTCCCGGGGCCAGATATTTCCCAAAAGCAACGGTTGGATAATCGTATACAATCATACACTTTGAACATTCTACTATAAAAGGCCCGATTATACAAGAGGATTTTTCAAAAAAACTTCACTAAAAAACCGCCGCGTAATGACGGATATCATTACACGGCGGTTTCCCTTTCAGAACAGCCAAACAAAAACTGTATATGGTTACTTCGCGTAATCAATTACACGGCTCTCTCGGATCACATTCACCTTGATCTGTCCGGGATACTCCATCTCCGCTTCGATCTGCTTGGAGATATCGCGCGCCAACAGGACCATATCGGCATCTGTGATCTGCTCGGGCACAACCATAACACGAACTTCACGACCTGCCTGAATAGCAAAAGATTTATCTACACCTTTGAAATTGTTTGTTATATCCTCCAACTGCTTCAATCTGCTGGTATAGGTCTCCAGAGTTTCCCTTCTGGCTCCCGGCCTTGCGGCGGAGATCGTATCAGCAGCTTGTACAATACATGCAATCAGGGAAGTGGGCTCCACATCTCCATGGTGAGACTCCACCGCGTTGATGACAGTGGCATTCTCCTTGTATTTCTTGCAGAGCTCGGCGCCCAGCTGAATGTGGGAGCCTTCCATCTCATGGTCAACCGCCTTGCCGATGTCGTGCAAAAGACCCGCGCGCTTGGCAAGCCTTACATCCAGACCGATCTCAGCGGCCAGCAGCCCGGAGAGCTGCGCCACCTCGATGGAATGTTTGAGCGCATTCTGACCATAGCTGGTTCGAAACTTCATCCGTCCAAGCAGCTTCACAAGTTCCGGATGGATACCGTGCACGCCGACCTCCAGGGTGGCTGCCTCTCCTTCCTCCTTGATCATCACTTCGACTTCCTTCTGCGCTTTTTCTACCATTTCCTCAATTCTGGCAGGATGGATACGCCCATCAACGATCAACTTTTCAAGAGCAATCCTCGCTACCTCGCGGCGGATGGGATCAAAGCCCGACAGGATAACCGCCTCCGGCGTGTCATCAATGATCAGATCCACACCGGTCATGGTCTCGAGCGTGCGGATGTTTCGTCCCTCGCGCCCGATGATCCTGCCCTTCATCTCATCGTTCGGAAGCTGTACCACGGAAATCGTCGTCTCAGAGACATGGTCTGCCGCACATCTCTGGATCGCAGATACGACATATTCCTTGGCCTTCTTGTCTGCTTCTTCTTTGGCCCGACTCTCCATTTCCTTGATCATCACGGCCGATTCATGCTTTACTTCATCTTCAACAATTTTCAATAAGTAGTCTTTTGCCTGTTCAGAGGTTAAACCGGAAATTCGTTCCAGTTCCTGTAAGCGTTGTTCGTTTAATTTGGAAACCTCGTCCTTCATCTTGTTGAGAGATTCTTCACGGGCCGCCAAACTTTGCTCTCGCCTTTCGATCGCATCCGCCTTCTTATCGATGTTCTCTTCCTTCTGCTGCACTCTGCGCTCATAGCGCTGTGCCTCCGCCCTGCGTTCCTTGATCTCCTTGTCCAGTTCATTCTTGGTTCGAATGGACTCTTCCTTGACCTCAAGCAGCGATTCTCTCTTCTTCGCCTCCGCAGTCTTTAGAGCTTCATCAATGATCTCCCTTGCCTTGTCCTCCGCGTTCCCGATCGTCTCAGCATGTTTCTTTTTCTGATAGCTGCTGACCAGAATCGAAGTGACTACGGCGGTGACAGCGATGCAAATCAGTGCGACAATCAAATACATCCACCACATTACAGGAGCACCTCCTTATATAATTTTCATTGTACAATGGGGCCGCGGATTGCCGGTCCGCCGCCTATCATGGAATGCGTGTATGAAAACCTTCTAACAAGCAATTCACAACACTACAATTTTAAACTGAAAATTCCTGTATGTCAAGTAGAAGTCTCCATAAATTGTTACAGTAAAAATTGTCGCAGCCGCTTCAGTCGAAATCTTCCGCCGCCCGCAGCGCCCGGCGGATCTCCTCCCCGGAAAAGCCCTTTCGCAGCAGGAACGCGTAGGTTCTCTGCCGCTCCTTGGAATCCGCCGCATCCGGGTCATAGCTCCTCTTTTGCAGCAGTTCCCGGATCTGGGCCCGCTCATCCAGGACGCCGCCCTTCCTCTCCCAGCTCTGCCACGCCCGCTCCAGGGTATCTCTTCCGATCCCTCTCGCCGTCAGGTCCTGCTCGATCCTGCGGCGGCTCCTCCTCTCCGCGTGTCCGGTGATATAATCCTCCGCGTAGCGCAGATCATCCGTATACCGATAGGAGGCCACATAGGAGAGGGCCTCCTCCACCACCGGATCCGGATACAGTCCCTGCCGCAGCTTCCGCCTCAGCTCCTCCACCGTGTACTCCCTTTTCTGCAGCAGATGCATGGCGCGAAGCTTCGCCCGTTTGGGCAGCACCTCCTCCAAAATCGCCCGATAGTCCTTCTCCGCCAGCTCTTCTCCCTCCCGCACGTGATAAAGACGGAGCTCGCCTTTGTACAATACAAAGGCGAACTCCCCTTCCAGCGACACCTTACTGCGGTTCTTTGAGAGCTCCTCTATCTGAGTCACCTTCATACGGCACCTCTGTCCTCTCAGTCTTTCTTCCCGTCAGCCTGTCCGGCCTCTGCGGCTTCCGCGGCCTCCGGCTGCTCCCCGCCGCCCAGGTGGAAGTGTGCGCGCACCTTGTCCGCGATCTCCTGGCACACCTGTGGGTTATCCCGCAGGTACTGCTTGGCGTTCTCGCGCCCCTGGCCGATCTTGTTGCCCTGGTAGGCATACCACGCACCGGATTTATTGACGATATCGTTCTCCGCCGCCAGATCCAAAATATCTCCCACGATGGAGATCCCCTCGCCGAACATGATATCAAACTCCGCTTCCTTAAATGGAGGCGCGATCTTGTTCTTCACCACCTTGACGCGGGTGCGGTTGCCGATCACCTCGCCCCCCTGCTTCAGGGATTCGATCCTTCTCACATCCAGCCGCACGGAGGAATAGAACTTCAGGGCGCGCCCTCCGGTGGTCGTCTCCGGATTGCCAAACATCACGCCCACCTTCTCGCGCAGCTGGTTGATAAACACCACCGTGCAGTTGGACTTGCTGATGACGGCGGTCAGCTTGCGGAGCGCCTGGGACATGAGCCTGGCCTGGAGCCCCACATGGGAATCGCCCATATCCCCGTCGATCTCGGCCTTGGGAACCAGCGCCGCCACAGAGTCCACCACAATGATGTCGATCGCGCCGGAGCGCACCATGGTCTCCGTGATCTCCAGAGCCTGTTCCCCGTTGTCCGGCTGGGAAATGTACAGATTGTCAATATCCACGCCGATATTCTTCGCATAGACGGGATCCAGCGCGTGCTCCGCGTCAATAAAGCCCGCGATGCCGCCCCGCTTCTGCACCTCCGCGATCATGTGCAGCGTCACGGTCGTCTTACCGCTGGACTCCGGCCCGTAGATCTCAACGATCCTGCCCTTGGGGATCCCCCCCAGTCCCAGCGCGATATCCAGGCTCAGGGAGCCGGTGGGAATGGTCTCCACATTCATCTGCGCGGAGGGATCCCCCAGCCGCATCACGGTCCCCTTTCCATACTGCTTTTCAATCTGGCTCAGCGCCGCGTCGAGCGCCTTCAGCTTCTCATCCTTTTCCATATAAATCTCTGCTCCTTTTTCGTCGAGAACAAATGTTCTGTTATTGATAGGATAAAACATTTGTTCGCTTTTGTCAACGTCTATTTTACACTTTTTTCAGTCCGTTAAAACTCTCTCAATAACATCCCTCCTGCCTTTTTTCTGTGCTGAAATCTTCGGCGAAATGCCAGAACATTAGAATTGCCTCTCTGTGTGGACGAACGTCCGGACAAAAAAAATGTACCATAAATTCCCGCGTTCCGCAAGTAGATATGGCACATTTTTTTACTATTTTCACTCTTTTCTGCTATCTTCCTGATTTTATGGCTCCGCTCATTTCTTGCCGAAGGTTACCTGGCTGAAATACTCCAGCATACAGCTCCGCATCAGGGACAGGGCGGCGGAGACCGCGGACTCCCTTATCTTGGCACGGTTCCCCTGAAACTGGAATTTTTTGACCGTCACATCCCCCTTGACATTACAGCCGATGTAGACCAGCCCCACCGGCTTCTCCGGCGTTCCTCCGTCCGGCCCGGCGATCCCGGTGACGGACACTGTCACGTCCGCCTTGGTGACAAAGGCGGTCCCTTTCGTCATCTCCTCGGCGGTCTCCCTGCTCACGGCCCCATGCTTTTGAAGAGTTCCCTTTTTAACGCCCAGGGTCTTTCGCTTGGCCTTGTTGGAATAGGTCACAAAACCGGCCTTAAACGCCTCGGACACTCCCGGCACGTTGATCAGCCTGGCTGCCAGCATCCCTCCCGTACAGGATTCGGCACAGGCCAGGGTGAGATGGTTGGCCAAAAGCAGGTCCACCACCGCCTTCTCCAGGGTGGTCTCCTCCTCGGTGGAGTAAATATGGTTCCCAAAACGGCTCTTCAGCTCCTTCACCACGGGCTTTATCAGCTTGCGGGCCTCCTTGGGCCCTTCCGCCTGTGCCGTCACGCGGATATGTACCTCTCCAGTCTTGGCGTAGGTGGCGATGGTGGGGTTGGTCTGGCTGTCGATCAGATCCTTCACCATCGTTTCCGCCTTGCTCTCTCCCAGGCCGCAGATCTTCACCGTCTGGGAGGCGATCACCCCGGGTGTGCGCTTCTCCAGATAGGGAACGACCTTCTCCTCAAACATGGGCGCCAGCTCTCCCGGAGGGCCGGGAAGCAGGATCAGGGACGCCCGCTCATCCTCCAAAATGATCCCGGGGGCGGTGCCGTTGTCATTGTCCAGCACGATGGCTCCCTCCGGCACCTTGGCCTGTTTCCAGTTGTTCTCCGTGGGCTCCATGTCCCTTCCGGCAAAGTACTCCGCAATCCGCTCCATGCTGTTCTCATCCACCCGGAGCGCCCTGCCGCAGACCTTCGCCGCCACCTCCTTGGTCAGATCGTCCTCCGTAGGCCCCAGGCCCCCGGACAGGATGACGATATCGGAGCGCTCCATGGCGCTCTCCAGCACCAGGGTGAGGCGCTCCTCATTGTCGCCCACCACGGTCTGGAAATAGCAGGACAGTCCCAGCGCCGCACACTTTTCGGCCAGATAGGCTGCATTGGTATTCACAATGTTTCCCAGCAGCAGTTCGGTCCCTACACTTATCAGTTCGACGGTCATACTTACCTCCCTATCAGAGCAGTTTGCCTGTTATCGTTGAAAACGCCTGTGTTCCCGGTTATTTGGTGTCCCCCAGCACTTCCCGGTTCTTGACCAGGTAGTCGATCAGGGACACGACGGTGAGGAGCAGGGCGATCCACATGACCACCTCCGTCAGAACGGCGTACCAGGGGATCAGCTCCTGCAGACCGGCGATCATCAGGCAGACCATGATCATCTGAAAGGTGGTCTTGAACTTTCCCCAGTAGCTGGCCGCGATCACCACTCCGTTGTCGGAGGCAATCAGACGGAACCCGCTGATGATGAATTCGCGGCTGATGATCACAATGACCACCCAGGAGGGGATCCTCCCCATCTCCACCAGGCAGATCAGCGCCGCGCAGACAAGCAGCTTATCCGCCAGCGGATCCATGAATTTTCCAAAATTGGTCACCAGATGATATTTTCGGGCGATCCGGCCGTCCAAAAGATCCGTCAGGCTGGCCACGATGAAGATCGCCAGAGCGATCCAGTTTACGATCAGGCGGTTCTCTCCAAACCAGCCGGCATTCCCTCCCAGAAGCAGCACGATAAAGGGCACGATCAGGATCACCCGAAAGATCGTCAGTTTGTTGGGCAGATTCATTTTACGCATGGTATAACTCTCCAATCAAATCATATTCGTTTGAACCGGTGACCAGGACCTTCACTAAGTCCCCGGTCATCAGATCCGCGGAAGTGTTCACAAACAGGTAGCCGTCCACGTTCGGGGCATCCCGGTAAGTCCGCGCCACATAGGTCTCCTCGTCGGCCAGCTTTCCCTCCACCATCACGGTGAGCACCCGTCCGATCATATCCTCCGCGCGCTCGAAGGCGATCGCCTGCTGCAGCTCCATCAGCTCCGCCCGGCGGCTCTCCTTCACGTCCTCCTC
>CANPWJ010000082.1 GCA_947584035.1 uncultured Acetatifactor sp.
TTTGGAGTACCTACAGCAGACGTATCCCCATGATGTAAAACACTATCAATGCAAAATTGCGGAAATATTGGACAAATTAGATTATGAGGGCAGCATGATCTATGACGAGTATCCGGATCGCTGTTCTCTGCAGCGGCTGACGGACAGTATCGTGCGGATCATCTGCCACGAGGAGGCCGGGGAGGACGTGGAGAAGGATCCGCTGGAGGATGCCGGAGAGAAGCGGATCTGGATTACCGGGCTGGTGCAGGTGCTGCTGTGCAACGAGGTCTATAAGCGCAGACATGGGGGACGAAGGAGCGATCTCTTTTATTTTTAAAAATTTTAGTTGTGTATTTCCGGGAAAATCATTACAATAAAAGTATTCTGAAGATGCGTTCCGATCGGTCGTCCGAAAAGATAGAGAAGAGAAGCTATGAAAAAAACATTGATCAAAATGTTTGTCTTTGTACTGACCTTTCTGGTGGCTCTGGTAGTCATCGGAAAAATTATGAATCAGGGACATGACAATATCACCATGGAGATGGCGGGAGCCACCCTGCCGATCGTTACGATGGAGCGGGACGGTATGCTCTACAACCAGCTCCATGGTTATTGTAATGCCATGGATACCGCCTTTCAGCGGGATACGGTCACCGCTCTGGGGGAGAGCCGCGACACCGCCTTTCAGGTGGAGACCTATGGAAGGAACGTGACGGGCATTTCCGTCGAAGTGAGGAGCCTGGACGGCTCCCGGCTGATCGAGGACACACCGCTCAGGGAGTATGAGGAGCGGGACGGCGTGATCTCTGGAAGGATCTGCCTGAAGGATCTGATCGAGCGGGACACGGAGTATATGCTGGTGATCCTGCTGAGCTTGAACGACGAGCAGGAGGTGCGCTACTACACCCGGGTCATTTGGAGCGACAGCGTCGATGCCACGGAAAAACTGACATTTGTGTCTGATTTTCACGAGAAGCTTTACGACCGGGAGGCGGCCCGGGATTTGACGATCTATCTGGAGACGAACGCACAGCTGGAGGACAACAGCACCTTTCACAAGGTGGGAATCCACGGCAGCTTCCGGCAGATCACCTGGGGGGATATGGACGTATCGCCGGTGGGGGAACCGGTCATCCAGCTGACGGAGATCGCCGATCAGACGGCTTCCCTGCTGGTTGACTACGTGGTATCTACCGGGGCGGGGGACAGTCTGGTGTATTACTGGGCGGAGGAATATTTCCGCGTCCGCTATACGCCGGACCGCATGTATCTGTTGGACTACCAGCGGACCGTGACACAGATCCCGGATGTGGAGAATATGTGTGCCAACGATAAGATCCTGCTGGGGATCACGGGGACGGATTTCCCCATGATGGAAAGCGAGGACGGGAACAATGTGGTCTTTGTGGCGGCCGGACAGCTGCTTGGCTATGACGCTGCCGCCAACAAGCTGACGGAGATCTTCCGCTTTTATGACGAGGACAACGCGGACGCGCGCACCTTTTATCAGGCCCATGACATCAAGATCCTGGATGTGGACGAGGGCGGAAACGTGCAGTTTGCGGTGTACGGATATATGAACCGCGGCAGACATGAGGGAGAGGTCGGGATCGCCCTGTACAACTATGACCATGAGCGGAACACGATCGAGGAGATGCTGTATCTCCCCTATCACAAGAATTACGCGGTGCTCTGTGCGGATGTGGAGAAGCTGCTGTACTTAAGCAGGGAGCAGAAGCTGTATCTGTCTCTGGAAAACAATATTTACTGTGTGGACCTGGAGGAAAAGACGTATCAGAGGATGATCTCCATCACGCAGGACAATATGGTCCAGGTTTCGGACAACAACCGGATCCTGGTGTCGCTCGTGGGAGAGGAGGGAGCGGAGGCGTACCGATGCTCTCAAATGCGTGTGCTGAACATGAACAACGGAACGCAGAATATCATCTCCGCGGGGGAGGGGGAGGCCATCCGTCCCCTGGGCTTCATGGGAGAGGATATTGTGTACGGGGTGGCGCGGCTGGAGGATATTGCGGAAGAGAATTCCGGGCGCATCTTTTTCCCCATGTATAAGGTGTATATCAGTGATCCGGACGGGAATGTCTTAAAGGAATATGAACAGAAGGACCTGTATGTCATGGAATGCCGCATTGTGGATAATCAGATCACGCTGACGCGCCAGCGGAGGACGGAGAGCGGCCTGTATGTGAGTGCGGAGGACGATCAGATTATGGACAATACGGAGGCGGAGACCGGCAGGAATGTGATCGTGACGGCGGACATCGATGTGTATGAGCGCTATGTGGAGATTCAGACCAGAGCCGCCATCGACCGTAAGAGCATGATGATCCTGACCCCCAAGGAAGTGGTGTTTGAAGGCGGGAGAGAGCTGGATCTGGAGCCCCAAAGCGAGGTGCCCCGCTACTATGTGTACGGCCCCGATGGCGTGGAGAGTGTGTTGATTGCCCCCGCGGCCGCCGTCAATCTGGCGTATGATATCTCCGGGGTGGTGATCGGGGACCGGGGGGAGTGCGTGTGGATGCGGGGGAACCGATCCGTGCGGAACCAGATCCTGGCGATTCGGGAGGAGAGCGTGACAGAGGAGAAGGACAGCCTTGCCGTGTGCCTGGACACCATGCTGCGGTTCGAGGGGATCATCCGCAATTCGGAGTACCTGCTGGGGCAGGGGCAGACCGTGCGGGAAATCCTGCAGAACAATCTGGAGGACGCCCAGATACTGGATCTGACCGGATGCAATCTGGATTCCATCCTGTATTATGTGGATCAGGACATTCCGGTGCTGGCACTCTTAAAGAACGGGGAAGCGGTGCTGGTGACGGGATTTAACGAATTTAATGTGATCCTTATGGAGCCCTCCAGCGGCACGCTGTACCGGAAGGGCATCCAGGATTCGACGGAATGGTTTGCCGAAAACGGCAACAGCTTTATCACCTATGTGCGGGAGGGGTAGCGGCAGATCACAGCCGCAGACACCCCTTCAACCGTCTGCACAGGGTAAGCGCCAGCAGGATCTTTGCCAGATCGGGCAGCACGAAGGGAAAGACACATCCGGCAAGCGCGGCGAAAAGACCGATTGGCCCGTTGGTCCGGGAGTAGACCTGTATGAACCACAGGGTGCCAAAGGTATAGCAGACTACGAGACCCAGGACCATGGACAGGGCTAAGACCCAGGAGGCGGAGCCCAGCAGCTTTTCCATCCCCCACATGACCAGGGCGGAGAGCAGGAAGCCCGCAAGGTATCCGCCGGTGGCGCCGAGCAGACTCCCTAAGCCCCCGGTGAAATGGGAAAAGATCGGTATGCCCAGCGCGCCCAGCAGAAGATAGGCGAGCACGGTCAGGGTGCCCCTTCTGCCCCCCAGCAGCCCCACCGTCAGAAACACCGCGAAGGTCTGAAGGGTGAAGGGCACCGTGGTGGGGATGGAGATCCAGGAGCAGACGGCCATCAGGGCGATGCACGCGGCCATATAGGTCAATTCCAGGGTATGCTGCTTGTTTTTTGCCTGTATATGTTCCATAAAAAACCTCCCTCGCAGAATCCATGGATTCATTATAATGCGGGGGAGGCTTATTGTCAACCAATATTTCAAAAGGTTTACATTTGAAAGATTTCCATTTAAAAGGTTTCCATTTTAGAGCTCACCGTTTTTGTACCGGGATACAATGTTTTGGATACGCTCGTTCGGATTGAGCAGGTCGCTGATGGAGGAGTCATGGTTCAGGGTGTCGATGATATAGGCGATATATTTGCTCATATCGCAGTCGATGTACCATTCCCGCTGCAGCAGCTCCGGCGTCTGGTAGATCAGGTTCGTGGTCAGGATGCGGTCAAACACGCCGTCCCGGTAAGCCTTGTCAAACTTCTCCAGGCCGTTGGTGAACAGGCCGAAGGTGGCGAAGATAAAGGTCTTATTGGCCTTGCGGGCCTTCAGAGCGGCGGCTACCTCCAGTACGCTCTCGCCGGAGGAGATCATGTCGTCGATGATGATCATGTCCTTCCCCTCCACGCTGGTCCCCAGAAATTCATGCGCGACAATGGGATTGCGCCCGTTCACGATCCGGGTGTAGTCCCGTCTCTTGTAGAACATACCCATATCCAGGCCGAGGACGTTGGCTATGTAGATGGCACGGGACATGCCGCCCTCGTCGGGGCTGATCACCATCATGTGGTCCGAGTCCAGCTTCAGATCTGTCACATGCTTTAAAAGTCCCTTGATAAACTGGTATGCGGGCTGAACCGTCTCGAAGCCGTTCAGCGGGATCGCGTTCTGGACCCTGGGATCGTGCGCGTCGAAGGTGATGATATTGTCCACGCCCATACGCACCAGCTCCTGAAGCGCCAGGGCACAGTCCAGGGATTCCCGGGCGGTCCGCTTATGCTGTCTGCTCTCATAGAGAAAGGGCATGATAACCGTGATCCGGCGCGCCTTGCCGCCCACGGCGGCGATAATGCGCTTCAGATCCTGGTAGTGGTCGTCCGGCGACATGTGATTTTCATGGCCGCACAGAGAGTAGGTCATGGAATAGTTCAGCACGTCCACCAGAAGATACAGATCCGTGCCGCGGACGGATTCCAGGATCGTGCCCTTGGCCTCGCCGGAACCGAAGCGCGGCACCCGGGCGTTCAGCAGGTAGGAGTCCCGCTGATAGCCGGAAAAGGCCAGAGAACCTTTGTGCTCGCTCTCGCGCTCTGCCCTCCACTTTACCAGGAACTGGTCTACCTTTTGCCCCAGAGGCTTGCAGCCCTCCAGGGAGATGATACCCAGTGAACCGACGGGAATGGTCTCGAGATTTCGCTTTTCTTCGCGTTTTGCCATGAAAAAATCCTCACTTTCTGTCAATCGGGTGGTCAGCAATAACGGTTAGGACTCTTTTGCGTGGTGGTCAACCTTTTTCCGCATACGGATATCCGGCCCTGTAAGCTTGCAGAGCGTATAATGGCTGGTAATCCTGGAGAACACCCGGTCGGAGTAGCGGTCCCGAAGCTCCTCCAGGCTTAAATTGGTAGAGATGATGGTAGAGCGCTTGCGCAGATGCCGCTCGTTCAAAAAGGCAAACAACTGGGAGGCCACAAAGGAATTGGTCACCTCGGTGCCCAGATCATCTACGATCACCAGCTCACAGGTATACAGATCGTTATAAAAGGAGGAGAGAGCTTCCCTCTCCCTGGTGTGAAAGGCATATTCGGCCAGCGTGTCGAACAGGCCGGCGGAACTGAAATAGATCACAGACACACCCTGGCGCAAGAGCTCGTTGGCAATACAGCCGGACAAGAAGCTCTTTCCAGTTCCTACTGTACCATAAAAAAAGAGATTATGGTAGTCCTGTTCAAAAAAATGTACAAAATTTTGGCAGATTTGCACAGCCTTCTGAAAGCGCTCCAAGTCCTCTCCCTGGTAGTATGCGTAGGAGAGGGTGG
This sequence comes from uncultured Acetatifactor sp., assembly GCA_947584035.1. Lineage (GTDB taxonomy): Bacteria > Bacillota > Clostridia > Lachnospirales > Lachnospiraceae > Acetatifactor. Next base: position 5,420 of record CANPWJ010000082.1, read on the forward strand.
AAAAATTTTCTCTGGACACCATGTCCCGGATATGGGACTGCTCGTATAAGAGAGCGATCTCCTGTCTCCGGAAACAGTGACATTTTTCCTGGAGTCCCTCCGCCGTCCGCAGGTAGCCGGTATCCCGGCAGTCGGGGCAGTCGTAGACGGGCTCCAGATAATCTTCCGGGAAGCCGGCGTCTGCCAGCAGTCTGCTCCGATGTCTGGCGATTTCTTCCAGGGAGCCGTGCAGATGGGAGAGAGCGGACGCGTCGCCGTCCAAAAGGAGGCGGGTCTGCTCTACGGAAAGGCGTCCCACCGAGGCGTCCAGCTCCCGGAGGCCGGGACATTTCCCATAGGCCGTATTGCGGCGCTCCTCCAGAATGCGGCGGTTCCGGTCCCGGGTGTGTTCGTAGCCGCTGATAATGGATTCGTATTGTGCGTTGCTCAGTGACACAATGATGCCTCCCTGACTGGAAATCGGATGATCAGTTGCTGAGAAGCTCTTTTTCCAGAGCGTCAAAATCGTAGTTGTTCTGCGCAAACTGGTTAAAGCGGTTGGAACCGCCGGAGGGCTTGGCAGATTTTGCGGCCTTCTGCTTCTGGTACAGATCGTCGATCCTGCGGATGTCCGCCTTGTGGTGGACGCCCTGGCGTTTCCAGCTGCTCAGGATGCCGTCCGCGTACTCAAAGCGGTGCTTGTCCGTGGCTAAAACGGTGCGTTCGCACGCCTCAAAGATAATATCCGTGGAAAAACCGTATTCCTTTGTCCAGCGGTTGATGAACGAAAGCTCCTTGGAGGTGGGGCTGCCGCTCTTTCCCAATTCGTTCATAATGGCGTAGACATCCTTGTCATAGCGGGTCGCGTACTTCTGCGCCTGCTTGGGGCTTGTGACCCCCTCCTCGGCCCAGCTGATGGCCACCTTCTCAATATATTTAAAGTCGCGCTTGTTCCGGTCTACGCAGTACTGCAGGAGATAATCGATCAGATCGTCCGAAAAGTGAAGGACATCCGTAAAGAACAGAATGGACTTCATTTCGGAAGGTGTCAGCGGCTTGCCGATGTAGGATTCCGCGATAAAGAGGAGCTGGTCCGTGTTGGCGCGGCTCTTAAACTCCCGAAGCTGGTCCGGCGTGTACACAGGCTTGACAAAGGCCGGCTCCGGTTCAGCCGCCTCCTCGCCGTAGGCCGGGGAGGCAGACTCCTCCCCGGTCTGGCCGGAGAGCGTCAGCGCGAGATTTGCCGATTCCGCCGGTGCGCCGGACACCTGCGTCAGGTCGCGCAGATGGATCCCGCTCAGATTCTTGTCCTCGTCGTATTCCAGCTTGAGAAGCTGCTTCTTTTCCCAATATTTTAAGGCACGGATCACGTCCTTCTCCGTATGGTTGAACTTGTCCGCGATGCCGGACACACTGGTAGCCTGGCCGGCGCCGAACATGCGCAGAAGGTACAGGTATACCTTGAGCTGTGCGTCGTTCGCCCCGTCCATATACTCGTCGATAAAGAGATTCGGCACCAGGGTAGTGGTGGTGTTATTGTCCTTGTAGATCGTCAATCGTGCCATAGATCGCAGTCCTTTCCGCTATGTGTTTTCCTCTGAAAACATATCAAAGTATAGCATAAGGAGAGCAAAAAGAAAAGAGACAAAATGACGGAAAGCCTTGTAAACACTGGACTTTCGGGAATTGTGGATACTGTGGATGGTGTGGATAAAAAAAGGAGCCCTGCCGAAAAAACCATGAAATAAAAGCGAAAGGGAAAGCTGGAGAGAGCAGGGAGATATCCACCGGCGTATAAAAGATATCCACAAAAAGCGCCCCCCCCGAAAAAGGGAAATCATTCTGTGGATATGTGGAAAACTATTTTCCGAGGAGTTTTTCGCCGATTTTATGCACGTCTCCGGCCCCCATAGTTATCAACAGGTCCCCGGTTATGCAATTTTCCAAAAGAAAATTTTCAATCTCATCGAAGGTGGGGAAATAGTAACACTCCTGTCCCAGTGCCTCCAGCTCCTGCAGCAGGGTCTCGGAACGGATCCCCAGATCGTCCGTTTCCCGGGCCGCGTAAATATCCGTCAGGACCACCTTGTCCGCCAGACAGAGCGACCTGGCGAAATCCTTCAGAAAGGCTTTGGTGCGGGAATACGTGTGCGGCTGAAAGACACACCACAGTGTTTTGTGCGGGTAGTGGGCGGCGGCCTGCAGAGTCGCAGCAATCTCCGTGGGATGGTGCGCGTAATCGTCTATGACGGTGACGCCGCCGACGGTCCCCTTGTACTCAAAGCGCCGGTCTGTTCCGGAAAAGGCGCCCAGGGCATCGGCGGTAACGCTGCGGTCCACCGACAGAAGATCGGCCAGGGCGATGGCCGCCACGGCGTTGCCCACATTGTGGCGGCCCGGAACCTTCAGGGAGAATGATGCCGTTTCCCCCGAGGGGCCGTGCAGGGTGAAGGTGGGATGCCCCAGCTCGTCATACCGGATGTGGGAGGGATAATAATCCGCGGAGGCATCGCCGCTGCCGCTGTAGGTCACGATCCGACAGGACAGATCCTTCGTCAGCTCCTGCCAGTCGGGAATGTCACTGTTTAGGATCAGGCAGCCGTCCGCGGGCAGCAGCTCGGCAAACGCGCGAAAGGAACGGCGTATGTCCGCCAGGTCCTTGAAGAAGTCCAGATGGTCCTCCTCTATATTCAGAATGATCCCGATCTTGGGGAAAAAGCTGAGAAAGCTGTTCGTGTACTCGCAGGCCTCCGTCACAAAATAGCCGGAGCCGCCGATGCGGACATTTCCGCCGATGCTCTTCAGGATCCCGCCCACGGAGAGGGTCGGATCCATGCCGGCCCGAAGCAGGATTTCGGATACCATGGAGGTAGTCGTCGTTTTGCCGTGGGTCCCACTGATTGCGACAGGCGTGTCATAATTCTTCATCAGCTGCCCCAGCAGCTCCGCGCGGGACAGATAGGGGATCCCCTTTTCCCGGAGGGCCTGAAACTCCAGATTGGTGTCGTGCACCGCGCTGGTGAGGACCGCGCAGTCGATGTCGTCCGTGATATGCTCGGGGCTCTCGCCGTATTGGACAGAGATCCCTTTGGCCTCCAATGCCTCCGTGATCGCGGATGCCTTCCAGTCGGAGCCGGAGACACGGAAACCGGCGTCCGCCAGAATTTCGGCGAGACCGCTCATGCTGATGCCGCCGATCCCTATAAAGTAAACGGAAACAGGATGCTTAAAGTCAATCTGATACATATGGAACCTTCCTTCACTGATGATTTGGAGCGTTTGGAGTGCAGCTCCCTTCCCATGCCGGCCGCATACCTTCCTTATATGTATGCGGCCGACAGGGATATTATGCACCAATCCAATATCCAAAACAGCCGCTGCCTGACCATACGCGGCTGCTGTGCCGTGCACACTCGGAAAACCTGCGGTTTTCCTCGTTCACGGGCATCCGCCCTATCCAGCTCACGTCCCGCAAAAGGATCTGCAAGCAAAATTATTATACCATATCCTTCCACAAAAACCAATGTTTAATCACAATAGGTATGTGTCAAGTATTCGTTGGCACTTTTCCTGTTTTTCTTTATGAGTCCTCTTTCGGTTTTAAAGAAACGCTGTC